>JANNCK010000156.1:0-8109 GCA_031386545.1 Sphingomonadales bacterium | reverse complement strand
TTCGGCTCGTAATTGGCGATCAGGTTGATCCCCCCCTGCCGCCATAGATCGACGTCTTTCGAGCGGTGCCGCGCGACATGAAAAAAGCCCATTGCGGCAAACACCGGTTCCAGCAGCCCACGCTCAGGCGCGGCGAACTCGACGAACTCGAACCCGTCGAGGCCGAGGGGGTTTTCGAACAGGTCGGTCATGCACGCGCTCCAATATAGTATCAGATGAAACGATATGGCGTTGACCGAGTCGTGTCAATTGTTACCATCCCGGCATGAACACGCCCAAAGCCAGCCTCCGCCTCGACGACTTTGTCCCCTACCGCCTGTCGTACACGTCGAACCTCGTCAGCGAAGCCATCGCGCGCACCTATGAAAGCCTGTTCGGTCTGACCATCCCCGAATGGCGGCTGGTCGCGGTGATCGCCGAACACGACGGCATCACCCAGGCCGCGATCTGCACCCGCACCGGCATGGACAAAGTCACCGTCAGCCGCGCCGCCATCGCGCTGTCGGCACGGGGGCTGGTGTCGCGCGCCCCAAGCCCCACCGACCGCCGCTCGCACGACTTGGCGCTGACCGGCGAGGGGCGGGCACTGTACGCGCAGGTCGCCCCCAAGGCACTGGAACTGGAGAAACAGATTTTCGGCGGGCTAGGGGTGGAGGAACTGCGGGGGTTCGTGGCGACCTTGCGGCGGATCGATGCGATTGTGGGGGTAAGGGGTTATGTAGGAGGCTCTTAACCTCTGAACTCAGCGCATTACTGCACTGCAAGTCCATATGCGAGACGCATGTCGTCCGTCCAAGTGCGCCACAGAAAATCACTCGATGTGAACTCGACCCAAAAAATCATGTCCGAAGGATGCATAAACTTCGTGTAACTGTATCTGACTTGAGCAGCCGCCACGTCGGCGAGACGATCAGCATTTAAATGAGCGCAAGCGTTGCGACATATTTGGAGGTCAACGAGCGAACTTGGGCTAGCCAAAGCTGAAACGAGTTGTGGGCCATTGCTCAAACCGTAGCCACCAGCAATTAGGCCAACTTTGGTCAAGTCGCCCCAAGTTGGTTCTAGATGCGACCCTACTAGCGGCCGTATATTTCCAATCACGTTCCCCTTAGCCACCCGACTTGCGATGTATGTTAGCTCTGTTTCGGCAAGCCCTGTGTGCGGGGAACTAGTGAGCGCACCCGCCTTCGTATTTGCACCTCTCACGCATTCAATAATGAGATGCCGCACCGCAGAGCACCACGTCTGCCAAAGCGCTGACACCAACCCTTCCTGTGAAAAGGTACGGTCGCTTCTCCTTGCGGTAGTGCGAACGGCATTTGACCGATAAAACACGGAATCAAGCGTGTTTAATCTCGCATTTAGCCGACCCTCGAGACTAGCGAGTAACAAAGTCATCAGCTTCAGGAGGAACGTCAGCGCCAAGCGCTCTTAGGATTGCCAATACCCGCCCAAGCCGGCGAGGCGCTCGGTTGGTGCCACCGGACGCACCCCAAACATAATCTCGATAAGGGCCGTCGACCTCCTTCGCCTCGTGGGCGCGCGCCATCTCCAAGAGCACAGAACAAGCGCGCTGCGTATCGTTGGCAAATGCACCGATTGGTTGAACCCCATAGCTACTGGTAATTTGATCAATTCCGAAGCGGCAATGCATCAGGGCTGTAATTAGCGAGTGCACGGCATAAGGTTTCATCATGAAGCTACCTCTCAACGGCTCGAGGTCAGCGACGATGAACCGGAAAGTTGCCTCGATCTTTTGTCGGTAGTCCTCAAGACTCGGAAATTCCTCGTCGTACCGTACATATAGCTCCTTCAAGCTGGGACCGCTGGTGCTAACAACTCCACGTTCTAGTGCAAGAATAGAGTCGGCTATCAATTCCGCATCGGCCATTCTTACTATCTGCCGCCTTGTAAAAACGCCAAATGTCGTAAAAAATTCATCAAACTCATCAGAAAGGTGATTGACAAACCACTTGAACCTACCTTGAAAAGATGAATGCCGTCGTTCAGCCTCATTTAGCGGGAGGGTATACGCGTTCATTCGCCTAAACATCTGTAAAATTTCAGCAGAGGTACCGCTCCGAATAACATCAACGCCAACGGAGTAACTCAGGAATCGATCTTTTATATCATCTTCCAGATCGTCGAATTTTGATCCAGCGAAACGGGAGTCACCAGAAATTCTAAACTCATTATTATAAAATCGACGGATCGTAGTTACACGCTGTTGACCATCGACAATCTCCTTACGGATCGCACGCTGCGGCCGATCAAGATATTCTGCCATGTATATTTTTGGAAATGGGAAATTTTCTAAGATGGTATCTATAAAATAGCTGCTCGCTCCTTCGGGCCACAAACCAGAACCTCTCTGGTAGTCTTGGTTTACTACTAACTCTCGGCGCTCCAACATTTGAAGAATTTCCAAAATGCCGTAGTTATTGGCCGTTATATGCATAGGTCGATCCTGACGGAGATGAGTTTAACATTGGATGCAACCCTGCGCGTTCCGTTGCAAGGCCTTGGCATCCACCGCCGACTTTAGGCTCTAGCCCACCTTGAGCCACACGCCATTCCGTGCAACCGCATCCGCACACCAACAGGGAACACCACATCATGGCGGCGCGTAATCATTCCGCCTTGTTCGTCCTCGTCACCATTTTCATCGATGCTATCGGCTTCGGGCTGATCATGCCGGTGCTGCCGCAATTGCTCATGACGGTCGGACGGATCGATTTGAGCCATGCCATCGGCATCGGCGCGTGGATGGGGCTGGCGATGGCGGTCGCGTCGTTCTTTTCGGCGCCCGTACTCGGCAATCTGTCCGATGCCTATGGCCGCCGCCCGGTGCTGCTCGCCTCGCTCGGCGCGCTGGCGCTCGACTATCTGTTGCTGGCGGTCGCGGGGACACTGCCGCTGGTCTTCATCGGTCGCGTGCTGTCGGGCGTGTTCGGCGGTAGTTACGCGCCCGCGATGGCCGCTGTCGCCGATGTCTCGACGCCGGAGGACCGCGCCAAGACCTTTGGCTATGTCAGCGCCGCCTTCGGTATCGGCTTCGTGCTCGGGCCTGCGCTGGGCGGGCTGCTCGGCGAAATGGGGCCGCGTGCGCCGTTCTATGCGGCGTCGGCGATGGCCGCGATCAACGTGCTCTACGGGCTGATCGTGTTCCCCGAAACGCTGACGCCCGAGCGCCGCCGCGCGTTCGACTGGCGGCGCGCCAACCCGCTCGGCGCGTGGCAGACCGCGCGCGCCGCGCCGGGCATGATGGGCGTCGCGGTGGTCCTGATCCTCTGGCAGATTGCGAGCCTCGTTTATCCGATGACGTGGAGCTTCTACGCGATTGCCCAGCTCGGCTGGTCGCCTGCGATGATCGGGCTCAGCCTCGCCGCCGTCGGCGTCACCATCGCGCTCAGCCAGATTTTCCTGACCGGCCGCGCGGTGCAGCGGTTCGGGGAACGCGACGCCGCGACCATCGGCCTGATCGTCGCGATCTGCGGCTTTATCGCCTACGCTTTTGTCCGCGAGACGTGGCAGGCGTTCCTCGCCATGGCGTTCATCGCGGGGCAAAGCTTCGTCCAGCCCAGCCTGATGGCAATGCTCAGCCGCCGCGCGACACCCGAGACGCAGGGCGAAGTGCAGGGCATTTCGTCGATGGCGCTCGGCATCGGCGCGATCATCGCCCCGCTCGTCCTGACCGCGCCGATGGCCTTTTTCACGAGCGCGACCGCACCGGTGTATTTCCCCGGCGCGGCGTTCGTCATTGCGGCTGCGTTCGGCGTCGGCGCACTGATGGTATTGCGACAATTGCCGCGGGTGCAGCCGGTCTAGGTTCGATGCCTGCGATGCGCTATAGGGACGACATGGCAACAACCTATCCCATGTCGCCGTTACTAACGGTCGAAGATTTTCTGCAGATCGATTTCGGTTCGGACCAGAAAGCCGAACTCGACAATGGTTATATCCGCATGATGGCGGGCGGCGCGGGTAGCCATGCGCGGGTGCAGCGAAACATCATCGCTTTTCTTACAATATCGCTGCGCGGCTCAGGGTGCAGCCCTTACGGTTCGGACATGGGCATCCGCACGCACGATCTATCGCTGCGCTACCCCGATGTCTCGGTGTTCTGCGGCCGCGATTCACCGGAGAACGACCGTCTGCGCGTCTTCGACGATCCAAAAATGGTTGTCGAAGTCTTGTCGCCATCGACGGCCGACGCCGACTTCACGGTCAAGCTACCCGAGTATCGCGCCGTCGCTTCCATCGACACGATCCTGTTCGTCGATCCCGACAATGGCACGATGCGGCTGGTCCAGCGTACCGGTCCGGCATCTTGGAACGACGCCGAGTTGGAGGCGGGAGCCGATGTGCCATTGCCGACATTCGGATTGACCATGCCGAACAGCGAGATTTTTACGCGCGACTGACGCCGTTAAATCCCGCCCGCCGTCGTGCCGCGACCCGTCGCCTCAAGCCCCG
The DNA here is from genome assembly GCA_031386545.1 of Sphingomonadales bacterium. Classification (GTDB taxonomy): domain Bacteria; phylum Pseudomonadota; class Alphaproteobacteria; order Sphingomonadales; family Sphingomonadaceae; genus Sphingomonas_O. The sequence goes on along the minus strand of JANNCK010000156.1, from coordinate 3,633 downwards.
CTGCCAATGCCGCGATACAGGTATCGAGCGCCCCCTGTTCGGTCGAGCGCACCACGAAATTGGCCCCGACGCGGCCCTCGCGGAAAAAGGGATAGCTGCCGATCTGGCAGCCCTCATGCGCCTTTTCGGTGGCGCGGAGCAGTTCGGCGACTTCGCTCTCGGCCACCCAGCAGCCAAGCGCCTCGCTCAGCAACGGCGCGCCGCCCTCCAGCGTCCCCGACAGCGCGTCGAGCATCATCGCGGTGATGTGTGGGACGCCCGCCATGATGAACACATTGCCGTGGCAGATACCCGGCGCGCCCGACATGCGGTTTTCGATCAGCGTCGCGCCCTCGGGCACCCGCGCCATCCGCAGCCGCGCCTCGGTGATGCCGCCGCGCGTCTCGTAATAGCTTTCGAGCACCGCCCGCGCCTTGGGATGAACGACCACCTCGACGCCCAGCGCCTTCGCCACCGCATCGACGGTAATATCGTCATGGGTCGGCCCGATCCCGCCCGTCGTGAACAGATAATCGTTGCGCGCCCGCAGCTGGTTAACCGCCTCGACGATGGCAACCTCGACATCGGGCACAACGCGGACCTCGCGCAGACGGATGCCCTGCAGGTTCAGCCACAGTGCAATCTGCGCGATGTTCTTGTCCTGCGTGCGGCCAGACAGGATTTCATCGCCAATAACGGCGAGGGCGGCGGTCCAGATACGATCAGTCATGGCGTGGCGCATAGCCGGAAGCTGTCCACTCGCAAAGCGCAGCCAATCCGATTATATGGGCGGCATGACGACTTATATCGACGCGACTGCCGACACCCGCCCTGCCCGCGACGGCACGATCAAACTGCACGGCCCCGACGGGTTCGCCGGGATGCGCCGCGCCGGACTACTTGCTGCGGAGGTGCTCGACGCGCTCGTTCCGCATGTCGTGCCCGGCGTGACGACCGGCGCGCTCGACGATATTGTCCGTAACCATATGCTGCGCGCAGGTGCGGTGCCCGCGACTCTTGGCTATCGCGGGTTCACGCACAGTTGTTGCGTCTCGATTAACCACGTCGTCTGCCACGGCATCCCGAGCGAGAAAATCCTGCGTGAAGGGGACATTGCCAATATCGACGTGACGACCATCGTCGATGGCTGGCACGGTGACACGTCACGCATGTTCTGCGTCGGTGATGTGCCGATCAAGGCAAAGCGGCTGGTCGAGGTCACTTACGAAGCGATGATGCGCGGCATCGAACAGGCCCGCCCCGGCAACACGATGGGCGACGTCGCCCACGCGATCCAGTCCTTCGCCGAAAAGCACCGCTACGGGGTTGTTCGCGATTTCTGCGGGCATGGTCTGGGTCGCCTGTTCCATGACGCGCCCGAGGTCGTCCACGCCGGTCGCCCCGGCACCGGCCCGGAACTGCGCCCCGGCATGTTCTTCACCATCGAGCCAATGATCAACATCGGACGTCCCGACGTGAAGGTGCTCGACGACGGCTGGACGGCGGTGACGCGCGACAAGACCCTGTCGGCCCAATTCGAACACAGCGTCGGCATTACCGACGGCGCGGCAGAGATTTTCACGAAAAGCCCGACCGGATTGGACTGCCCGCCTTACGCTTAGCGGGCGTCGGTCCCTGCCAGCGCGAGTCGGCATAACCACCGCAAAAGCGCGTGCGTATCGGTTGCTGACTGAGCAAGATCCCTGATACCAATTGCCCTAAATTTAGGCATATGTTGAAAATCCGCCTGCTTGTTAGGCAATGATTGTTTCGCGATGCGTCCCTGCGCCGCACAATGTTGCGCTGCAACGCTTGGCACGGTTATTGTAACGCTTGACTGGGGACGACTCATGAAAAAAATCGAAGCGATCATCAAACCGTTCAAGCTCGACGAAGTGAAGGAGGCGCTTCATGATGTCGGGGTCAGCGGCATTACCGTGACCGAAGCCAAGGGTTTTGGACGGCAAAAAGGCCATACCGAACTCTATCGCGGCGCCGAATATGTCGTTGATTTTCTGCCCAAGGTGAAGCTGGAGGTCGTCGTTGACGATGCCCAGGTCAGCCGTGTGGTCGAAGCGATTGCTGCCGCGGCCCAGACCGGGCGGATCGGTGACGGCAAGATTTTCGTGCTCCCCGTCGAAAGCGCGCTGCGTATCCGCACGGGCGAAACCGACAGCGACGCAATCTAGCAGCTTTCAACCTCTCAATCCGAGCAAAGGGCACTACCAAATGGCGAATACTCCGGCTGACATCCTGAAGCGCATCAAGGACGAAGAGATCGAATGGGTCGATGTCCGCTTCACCGATACCAAGGGGGCCTGGCATCACCTGACCATGTGTTCGAGCGTGATCGGCGAAGACGAATTGACCGACGGCCTGATGTTCGACGGTTCGTCGATCGACGGTTGGAAGGAAATCAACGAATCCGACATGATCCTCAAGCCCGATCTTGAGGCGGTTTACATTGATCCGTTCTCGGCGACGCCGATGATGATTATCGTGTGTGACATCGTCGAGCCCGCCGATGGCTCGCTCTACGCGCGCGACCCGCGTTCGACCGCCAAGCGCGCCGAAACCTATCTCCAGTCGACCGGCCTTGGCGACACAGTGTATATCGGCCCCGAACCCGAATTCTTCATGTTCGACGACGTCCAGTTCGATAACACCTATAATTCAAGCTTTTACAAGCTTGACGATGTCGAACTGCCGACCAACACCGGCACAAAGTACGAAGGCGGTAACATGGGGCACCGCCCCCGCGCCAAGGGTGGCTATTTCCCGGTCGGCCCGGTCGATGTCACGACCGACATCCGCGCCGAAATGGTGACAACGCTGATGGAAATGGGCCTGCCTATGGACAAGCACCACCACGAAGTCGCCGGTGCCCAGCACGAGCTGGGTTTGACCTTCGGCAAGCTGGTTGAAACCTGCGACCGCATCCAGATTTACAAGTACGTCGTGAAGATGGTCGCCCACGCCTATGGCAAGACCGCAACTTTCATGCCCAAACCGATCAAAGACGATAATGGATCAGGTATGCACACCCACATTTCGATCTGGAACAAGGGCAAGAACACGTTTGCCGGTAATGGCTATGCCGGTTTGTCCGAGACCTGCCTGTTCTTCATCGGCGGCGTTATCAAACATGCCAAGGCGATCAATGCCTTCACCAACCCGACCACGAACAGCTACAAGCGACTTGTGCCGGGCTTTGAAGCGCCGGTACTGCTCGCCTATTCAGCGCGCAACCGCTCGGCCTCGTGCCGCATCCCTTATGGTGCGGGCGAAAAGGCAAAGCGCGTCGAATTCCGTTTCCCCGGTCCGCTTGCCAACTCGTATCTCGCCACGTCGGCGCTGCTGATGGCGGGCATCGACGGCATCCAGAACAAAATCCATCCGGGTGAAGCGATGGACAAGAATCTCTATGATCTGCCGCCCGCCGAACTGGCCCAGGTGCCGACCGTCTGCGGTTCACTCCGCGAGGCGCTCGACAGCCTGATCGCCGACCACGATTTCCTGCTGAAGGGCGGCGTGTTCACCCAGGACCAGATCGATGCCTATATCGAACTGAAATGGCCTGAAGTGCAGCGCTGGGAAATGGCCCCGTCGCCGGTAGAGTTCGACATGTACTACAGCGGCTGATGCCGTTTACTG
>JANNCK010000286.1:0-2467 GCA_031386545.1 Sphingomonadales bacterium | reverse complement strand
GTTGAGGCGGCACTCGATACGGGTGACTTGCCGCCGGTCGATCTGTTGATTCGCACCTCGGGCGAGCATCGCCTGTCCAACTTCATGCTGTGGCAGGCTGCCTATGCCGAGCTGCTGTTTGTCGATACGCTCTGGCCTGATTTCGGCGCGGATGCGCTGGCCGATGCCGTCGCCGCCTTCCACCGGCGTGACCGCCGCTTTGGCGGGCTGTAGGGTAGAGCCGTGACCGAACTCACCAAACGCATCCTGTCGGGCATTGTCCTTGCCGCCGCGCTACTTGGCGTCCTGTGGCTGGGATCGTGGTGGTTTGCCGTCGCACTGGGCCTTGGCGGCCTTGTCGTGTTTCGGGAATATGTGCAGCTCATCTGGCTGGGATGGACTGGCCCGGTTGCACGGGGGCTGTGGCTCATACTCGGCGCGCTCTACATTGGCGCGGCGGGTTACGGCCTGTGGCTGGCGCGGAGCCAGGAAGAGGGATTTTTTGCGGCGATGCTGTTGTTCGTTGCCGTCTGGGCGACCGATGTCGGTGCCTTTATCGCTGGCCGCGCCATCGGCGGGCTAAAGATTGCGCCGCGGATCAGCCCCAGCAAGACCTGGGCGGGTTATGGGGGCGCTATTGTCGCCACGTCGATTGTCGTTTTTACCGCCGTATCGTGGCAGATCGCGTCCTATCCGTGGGATTGGGGACTCTATATCAATCTCTGGGGCGTGCTTTTGTGCGCGGTTCTTGCCGCCATCGCACAGGCAGGTGATTTCCTTGAAAGCTGGCTCAAGCGGCGGGCAGGGGTAAAGGATTCGGGCACGCTCATTCCCGGGCACGGTGGCTTGTTCGACCGTGTTGACGGCCTGTTGCCAGTAGCGGCGATTTTCCCCCTCGTTGCCCAGATTGCGTTGCCGACATGATTCGCCGTTCCGTCACCATCCTCGGCGCGACCGGCTCGGTCGGCACGTCGACGCTCGATCTCATCCTGCGTGCACCCGAAAAGTTCAGTGTCGTGGCACTGACCGCGCAACAGGATGTGGCCGGGCTGGCCAGGATTGCGCGGACCACCGATGCCGAGCTTGCCGTGATCGGCGATGCGTCGCTGCACGGCGCGTTGAAGGACGCGCTCGCTGGCACCCGCACCGAAGTCGCCAGCGGCCCCGAAGCCGTGGCAGAAGCTGCCGCGCGGGGCGCCGACTGGACGATGGCCGCAATTGTCGGCTGTGCGGGACTTCCTGCAACGCTTGCGGCGCTGCGCTGTGGACGCACCGTGGCACTGGCCAACAAGGAGTCGCTGGTTTCGGCAGGTGACGTCATGACGGCAGTTGCGGCTGAATCAAAAGCGGTGCTCCTGCCAGTGGACAGCGAACACAATGCTATCTTCCAGTGCCTTGCCGGATCACCGCGCGAGCGCGTTCGGCGCATTGTCCTGACCGCGAGCGGTGGCCCGTTCCGGACGTGGACACGCGAAGCGATGGCAAGCGTCACGCCCGAAGTCGCGGTCAAGCACCCGAACTGGTCGATGGGGGCGAAAATCTCGGTCGATTCGTCAACCCTGATGAACAAGGGACTTGAGCTGATCGAGGCCAAGCATCTGTTCGCTTGTCGCCCCGACGAGCTTGCCGTTGTCGTGCATCCGCAATCGGTCATCCATTCAATGGTGGACTATGTCGACGGCTCGACGATTGCGCAGTTGGGTTCGCCCGATATGCGCGTGCCGATTGCTTCGACGCTGGCGTGGCCCGACCGCATGGAAACGCCGTGCACCCCGCTCGACTTGGCAACCATCGGGCGGCTCGATTTCGAGGCTCCCGATCTCGAACGCTTCCCGGCACTCGGGCTTGCAATGGCCGTGCTGGCGGCGGGCGGGGCGCGTCCGGCCGTGCTGAATGCGGCCAACGAGATTGCGGTCGCCGCATTTTTGGCCCGTCGCATCGGCTTTCTCAACATTGCCAGTATCGTCGCCGATGTCCTTGACCGTTATAATCCCCCCGCGCCCGCAAGCGTCGAGGACGTGTTTGCCGTTGATGCCGATGCGCGCCGTATTGCCGCCGCCTTTGTGCAGGACAGAGCCGCATGATTGAAATTCCGAGCTTCTTTTGGGCGATTATCTTTTTCATCGTCGCCATCTTCCCGCTCGTCGTGATCCACGAGCTTGGCCATTACCTCGTCGGGCGTCTGTTCGGCGTCCATGCCGAGGTGTTTTCCATCGGCTTCGGGAAGCGCATTGGCGGCTGGACCGACAAGCGCGGGACCAATTGGCAGGTCGGCTTGCTGCCGCTGGGCGGATATGTGCGCTTTGCCGGCGATATGAGCGCCGCAAGCACGCCGAGCGCCGAATGGCTCGCTCTACCCGCCGAGGAGCGCAACCGGACGTTCCAGTCGAAACCGGTGTGGCAACGCGCGCTGATTGTTTTCGCGGGACCGGCGGTCAATTTCCTGTTTGCGATTGTGATGCTGGCGGGATTGTTCGGCGTCTACGGC
>JANNCK010000283.1:0-1927 GCA_031386545.1 Sphingomonadales bacterium | reverse complement strand
TCTGCTGTTCGTCGATCTGCGTGACCATTATGGCATTACCCAGATCGTGACCGATACCGACAGTCCGGCACATGCGGTGCTGGACCGGTTGCGCGCCGAAAGCGTGGTGACGATTACCGGCGACGTGGTGGCGCGGTCGGGCGAGACGGTGAATGCCGGGCTGGCGACGGGCGCGATCGAGGTGCGTGCCCGTGAAGTGAGCGTGCAGTCGTCGGCGGCGGAATTGCCGATGCCGGTGTTCGGCGAGGCGGAATATCCCGAGGAAATCCGGCTGAAATATCGCTACCTCGATCTGCGGCGTGAACGGCTGCACGCCAATATCGTGCTGCGCTCGAACGTGATTTCGTCGATCCGCCAGCGCATGATCGGGCAGGGGTTCACCGAGTTCCAGACGCCGATCCTGACCGCGTCGAGTCCGGAGGGCGCGCGCGATTATCTGGTGCCGAGCCGGGTGCATCCGGGCAAATTCTATGCGCTGCCGCAAGCGCCGCAGATGTTCAAACAGCTGCTGATGGTGGCGGGCTTCGACCGGTATTTCCAGATCGCGCCGTGTTTTCGCGACGAGGATGCGCGGGCGGATCGCAGCCCGGGTGAATTCTACCAGCTCGATTTTGAAATGAGTTTCGTCACGCAGGACGATGTGTTCGCGGCAATCGAGCCGGTGCTGCACGGCGTGTTCGAGGAATTTGCCGCCGGTCGCAGCGTCAGCGCCGCGCCGTTCCCGCGCATTCCCTACCGCGAATCGATGCTGAAATACGGGTCGGACAAGCCGGACTTGCGCAATCCGATCATTATTGCAGACGTCACCTCTTTTTTCGGCAATTCCGGCTTTGCGATTTTCGACAAGATTGCGGCGGAGGGAGGGGTTGTCCGTGCCATTCGCGCTCCCGACGTTGAAACCAAATCGCGTAAATTCTTCGATGATATGAACAGTTGGGCTCAATCAGAAGGCTACTCAGGACTTGGGTATGCAAATCCTGTTGCGCCCGACGCCGACTACATAAAGTACGTGACCGTGGAGAATGGGGCGGTCGTAATCGACCCGTCATGCCCCGCTGGCGCACACGACGAAATTGAGGAAATCCTCGCGAAGAAGCGCGATGGCGACCTCGCATTGTTTCGTGGTCCAGTTGCCAAGCATCTGTCATTTCGACAGCAGGTAGACTTGCTCGTCGCTTGCGGCGGACAGGTTGGCGATGGCATCTTCTTCGCCGCTGGCCCCGAAGCGACGGCGGCGAAACTGGCCGGTGCGGCACGGACGCGGATCGGGACCGAACTGGACCTGATCGACAAGAACCGCTTCGAATTCTGCTGGATCGTCGATTTCCCGATGTTCGAATATGACGAGGACGCCAAGAAGATCGACTTCAGCCACAATCCATTCTCGATGCCGCAGGGCGAGATGGCGGCGCTGGAGACGATGAACCCGCTCGATATTCTTGCGTACCAGTATGACATCGTCTGCAACGGTATCGAGCTGTCGTCGGGTGCGATCCGCAACCACCGGCCCGACATCATGTACAAGGCGTTCGAGATCGCGGGCTACACGCAGGAACAGGTCGACACGAACTTTGCGGGGATGATCGGCGCGTTCAAGCTGGGTGCGCCGCCGCACGGGGGTTCGGCACCGGGCATCGACCGCATCGTCATGCTGCTTGCCGACGAACCCAACATCCGCGAAGTCATCGTCTTTCCGATGAACCAGAAAGCGGAAGACCTGATGATGAACGCCCCTGCGCCCGCGACGATGAAGCAGTTGCGCGAATTGGGGATAAGGGTGGTCGAATAGACATCCACACTTGCCGTCATGCTGAACTTGTTTCAGCATCCACCCTACAGCGTTGACAGCCGCTCGGGTGGAGGGGTGGACCCTGAAACAAGTTCAGGGTGACGATGCTCAGGGGAATGACATGAACGCCAAGGATTT
>JANNCK010000256.1:0-12766 GCA_031386545.1 Sphingomonadales bacterium | reverse complement strand
ACTCGTCAACGCGCTCCGTAACGCGCCCAAAGCGCGCGGGCGCTGGGGCGAGCAACAACTCAAGAACGTCCTCGAAAGCTGTGGCCTGTCCGAGTACGCGGACTTCCAGACCGAAGTCAGCATCGGCGTGGAGGATGGCGGGCGGCTGCGCCCCGACGTCATCATCCGCGTCCCGGGTGGCCAGAGCCTCGTCATCGATGCGAAAGTCTCGCTCAACGCCTATCAGGACGCCTTCGGCGCGGTCGATGAGGCCGACCGTGCATTGCACCTCACCGCCCACGCCACGTCGATGCGTAACCACGTCAATTCGCTCGGCAACAAAAGCTATTGGAGCCAGTTCGCCGACGCGCCCGACTATGTGATCATGTTCGTTCCGGGCGAACATTTCCTGTCGGCGGCACTCGAACATGACCCGACCCTGTGGGACTTTGCCTTCGACAAGAAAGTCTTGCTCGCGACCCCGACCAACCTGATCGCGATTGCGCGCACGGTGGCGGCGGTATGGCGGCAGGAAAAACTGGCCGGGCAGGCGCGCGAAATCGCCGAATTGGGCAAGGAACTCTACGCGCGACTGGCGGTGATGGGCAGCCATGTCGGGCGGCTCGGCAAAAACCTCGATACCGCCGTGGGCGCGTATAATGCGTTTGTCGGCAGTCTCGAAACCAACGTGCTGACGCAGGCCAAGCGGTTTGAGACGCTGAATATCGACACGGGTGGTAAGGCCATCGAGACATTGCCGGTGGTCGAGCAACTGACCCGTCCATTGGTCAAGCTGGTTTCAACCTCGGAAGGTAAGGCAATCGGGCAATGATTGACGCGCTTGTTATCATCGACGTTCAGCAAGGCATGTTTAACATCCCTGAGCTTCAACCGTTTGACGGAGAGGCCACCGTACGTCGTATTGCAGGCTTGCTTGGTCGTTCGCGCACCGCAGGCTTACCTATCGTGTTCATTCAGCATGACGGCGGCACCGGCCACCCGCTCGACAGCACGAGTTCAGGCTTTCCTTTTCATCACGATCTGGCACCCCATCATGGCGAACGGGTTATCGTCAAGACAAGGTGCAATGCCTTCCACGGAACCGAAGTCGAGCAGGTCATGCGCACGGTCGGGATCGGACGTGTCGCTGTCTGCGGAATGCAATCACAATACTGTATCGACACCTTTGTTCGTGCAGCATCCGAGCGAGGGTTCGAGGTTGAGCTGGTGTCTGATGGTCACACGACCTTCGACACGAACACCCTCAAGGCGGAACAGATCATCGCGCATCACAACGAAACACTGGGCGGCGGCTTTGCGACGCTCGTGCGTGCGGCGGACGTTACGATGCCTTCGAACGTCGCTGGTTGAGCACTTCATACGCCATCACCGCCGTCGCCACTGCCGCGTTCAGGCTGTCGGCTTTGCCCAGCATCGGCATTTTGACGAGCACGTCGCACGCGGCCTCATAGTCGGCGGGTAGCCCTTGCGCTTCGTTGCCGACGAGAATGAACGTCGGGGTTTCATACCGCGCCGCCTGATAGTCGGTCGTCGTATTGAGGCTTGTACCGACCAGCTGCCCCGGGCCGCCACGCAACCAGGGGATGAACTCGTCCCACCGCGCGGTCGTGACGCTCTGGGTAAAGATTGCGCCCATGCTCGCGCGCACCGCCTCGACCGAAAACGGGTCGGTGCAGTCGTCGATCAGGATCAGTCCGCCCGCGCCGACCGCATCGCCAGTCCGCAATATGGTGCCAAGATTGCCGGGATCGCGCAGGGCTTGGGCCACAATCCAGATGTCGGCGCTGCTGCGGTCAAGCACCTCCAGCGGTGTCAGCCACTCGGCATAGACCCCGACGACACTCCCCGGATTGTCCTTGCCGCTCAGCTTCGACAAGATGTCGGCGCTGGTGACGAACACCTCGCCCCCGGCATCGCTCACGGCCCGTTCGAGCCGCTTGACTAGCGCGTGGTCGGCGCTGTCGGGCGTCCGCCACAACATCTCAGGGGCGATGCCCGCATCCAGCGCCTCGGTCAGGATACGCAGCCCTTCGGCAAGGAACCTGCCCTCGGCGCGGCGGTGCTTCTTGTCGCGAAGGCTGCGGACCTGTTTGACAAGCGGATTGGAGAAACCGGTGATTTCGCGCACCGGCATTACTCTTCCCCGAACTTGCTCTCCACGAGCTCGGCCAGTGCGGCCACCGCCTCCTCGGCCCCGTCACCGATCGCGCTGATCGTCACTGAGTCACCGATGGCGGCACCCAGCATCATCAGGCCCATGATCGATGTCCCGACCACGCGCGCGCCATCCTTCTCGACTTCGACCGTGGCGGGCAGGGTGCTGGCAAGCGTCACGAACTTCGCGCTCGCCCGCGCGTGGAGTCCGCGCTTATTGGTGATCTCGATTGTGCGGGTGATCATGCGGCTTGCTCGCCGTGAACTTCACCGAGAACTTCGGAGGCAACCGTGATGTATTTGCGGCCAGCTTCGCGCGCGGCGGCGACCGCATCGCGGACGCTCATCGTGCGGCGTGCCCCTTCGAGGCGGATCAGCATCGGCAGGTTGATACCGGCGATCACCTCGACGCGGCCCGGCTGCATCAGCGAGATCGCCATGTTCGACGGGGTGCCGCCAAACAGATCGGTCAGCACCACAACCCCGCGTCCGCTGTCGACTTCGGCAATGGCAGCGGCGATGTCGGCGCGGCGCACTTCCATGTCATCGTCGGGGCCAATGGCGATTGCGGCGACCGCGCGCTGCGGCCCCACGACATGTTCCATAGCCGTGACAAATTCCGTGGCGAGTCCGCCATGCGTCACCAGCACCAGACCAATCATTGTTATTCCAACGTCCCTTTGCTGCCCCCGCGCAAACCGCCGCCCTCTGTCATATCGTCGGGGCGGCTGGCTAGGTCGCGATGCGTGACCGTGGGCGAAAATGCTGTGTCGCGCAACCGTTGAGCAACACGTTCGGCCATATGGACGCTGCGGTGCCGCCCGCCGGTGCAGCCAAATGCGATGCAGACATAGGATTTCCCCTCGGCCTGATAGCGCGGGATCAGCCGGATCAGTAGCTCTTCGATTCGTGTCGCGACGTCCTCATAGGCCGGGTCTTCGGCGATATAGTCAGAGACGGACTGGTCGAGTCCGCTCATCGGGCGGAGGTTATCGACCCAGTGCGGATTACGCAGGAACCGCATATCGAACATCAGATCGGCGTTACGCGGCACGCCCCGGGCAAAGCCGAACGACATTATGGAAAGCGTCAGACCGGTCGCGCCACCGTCACCGAACCGCGCGCGAAGGTCGCCTTTCAGGTGATTGCTCGTGAACGACGTCGTGTCGATGACGTTGTCCGCCCAGCGCCGCAACGGAGCCAGTAACTCGCGTTCTCGGGCGATGCCGTCGGCGGCAGGACGGTCAAGCGCGAGCGGGTGGCGGCGGCGTGTTTCGGAATAGCGGCGTTCGAGTTCCGCACCGCCGCAATCGAGAAACAGCGTCGCGATGTGCGCGCCATTTTCCCGCATCGCCTTGATCCGCGCGACAATAGCTTCTGCATCGAATCCGCGCGTCCGGCTGTCGATACCGAACGCCAGCGGCCGTGCGTCGATTGCACCTTGCGGCATGTCCGTTGCCAGCAAGCGGTTGAGCAGCAACAGCGGCAGGTTATCGACAACCTCCCAGCCAAGATCCTCCAGCGTGTCGAGCGCAGTCGATTTACCCGCGCCTGACATGCCTGTTACGATCAGGATGCGGGTCGGGCGCGGCTGTTTCATGCGGTGAGGCTTAATTGCGACAGGGCCAGTTCGACCTTCACCGGGGCAGATGCCTCTCGCCCGTCGAGCGCGAGCAAGGGGATATCGATCCCCAGTAAACGGCGGGCATGTCCGGGTTCTGGCAGACGTGCGGCGGGTTCGCCTAGTGCGACTAGCAACGCAACCGGAGCTTCGGTCACGTGCGGTATCTCGACAATGCCGATCCCGCGCACCTCGATCTTGCCCGCTATGGTCGTCGGCGGAGAGGCGATGATATGTCCGTCGCGACGCTGGACGATGCTATAGTCATCGCTGACTAGCACCGCACCACGGTCGATCAGGCGCAGCGCAAGGTCCGATTTCCCCGCGCCCGACACCCCCTCGATCAACACGCCTTGCCCGTTGATCGACACGGCGGTCGCATGGAGCGTTTCGGAGGACAATATGGCCACGCCCGACCCCTAACCCCGTGTCACGCTATCGGCAATCGAACGGAAAAGCGTGCCCCTGTGCCCGACGGTAAATCCTCGACAATAATGGCACCCCCCATCGCCTCGACAATGGTTTTGGCAATGGCGAGTCCCAGCCCCGAATGGCGCGCAAAGTCACCTTCGGGGCGTTCACTGTGAAAGCGCCGAAAAATGGTTTCACGGCGGGCAGGGGGAACGCCGGGGCCATTGTCATCGACATGGACCAGGATGTCGCTGCCGCTACGGACGGTGGAAACTACAACATTTGCCGTCGGCGGCGAGAAAGAGACCGCATTGTCGATCAAATTCTCGATGGCCCTTATCAGGCGCGGCTCGTCGCCCATAATCCGCATCCGCCCGCGCGTTTTTTCGAAGGTGACACACGGCGTGCCTTCGGTCCGGCGGACGGCGCGGGCTGTTACGACTGTGTCGATCATTGTTGTCACATCAATCGTCTCGAAACTGGTCCGCGAAAGTTCACCGTCAAGCCGCGAAAGCTCGGCGATGTCGGTTACCGACCGGTCGAGGCGGCGAACATCTTCGGAAAGGATGGCGTGCAGTTGCGCGGTTATCGCGGGGTCAGAGGTGCGGCCAAGGCTCTCCACCGCCGAGGCCATCGAAGCGAGCGGGTTCTTCAACTCGTGCGCAACGTCGGCGGCAAAGGTTTCGGTGGCATCGATACGTTCGCGCAAGGCTTGCGTCATATCGGATACCGCCCGCGCGAGCATCCCGATCTCGTCATTCCGATCTGGCAAGCGTGGCACAACGACGTCACGCGAACGGCCAAGGCGCACCCGAACCGCAGCAAGCGCCAGTCGCCGCAAGGGCCGCACGATGGTGCGCGCAAGGAATAACGAGAGCGCAATCGACAGGAACAATGTCCCGAGCACAATCATCGCCAGTCTGAACCGTTCGGCGCGCACCAGCCGCGTCACGTCACGCGCATTGCCGACGCTCAGCACAAACCGCGTCCGTTCCGAATTGACCGCCGTTGCCGCCGTGATCATCAGCGTCCGGTCGGGCGCAAGCCACACCCGCGACGCCACCGTTGCTCCGCCCATGACGCTGGCCAGTTCGGGCCAGTCATCCGCGTTTTCGCCGGCATCGATAAAAGGGTCAGGTACGTTTGCGCCGACGATGCGTTCGGCCAGCTTGTCGATGTAGCGAGCGGCTTCGGTGTCCCAGGCCTCGCTCGCGCGCCCGTCAAAGCCATAGGTCCGCGGGCCACTAGCCCAGCTGTCGAGCATCTGGACGCCCTTGTCGTCGAACAGGCGGAGGCGGTCCCCTGAGCGTTTGCCCAGCGTTTCAATCAGGGCCTGGCGTGCACGGCGCGGTGCGGCGTTGATCGCAGCAGCGGCGATTTGCGCCTCGCCCTCTGCCTGTGCGCGCCGTTCCTCGATCAGGCGCACACGAAAGTTATCGAGGTAGAACAGGCTGCCGGCCATGAGGGCCAGCGCAACGATATTGACCGCCAATATCCGCCGCGTCAGCGAGCCGCGCCCCTGCCACGGCTCGATATGGGTCTCAGCCATCGGTGAACCGGTATCCGGCCCCGTAAAGCGTGTCGATGGCGTCGAATTCTGCATCGACAACTTTGAACTTGCGGCGGATGCGTTTGATGTGGCTGTCGATGGTACGGTCATCGACATAGACATCGTCATGATAGGCGACGTCGAGCAACTGGTTGCGGCTTTTGACGACATCCGGGCGGCTGGCCAGCGCCTCCAGAATCAGAAACTCGGTGACAGTGAGCGCAACTTCGCAATCATCCCAGTGCACACGGTGGCGTTGCGGGTCCATCGATAGCCGCCCGCGCAAGATAGGTTCGCCGCCGCCCTTTGCTTCAAGATCCGTGCCCGTCCGCGAAAACTCGACCCGGCGCAGGATGGCGCGGATGCGGGCAATCAGCAGGGCTTGAGAAAACGGCTTGGCGATGTAATCGTCCGCGCCGGTTGCCAAGCCCTCCGCCTCGTCGCTTTCCTGGTCTTTTGACGTGAGCAGGATAACCGGCAGGGCAGAAACCGCGCGCAGGCGGCGCAACAGTTCAAGTCCGTCGAGCTTGGGCATTTTAATATCGCATACCGCCAAGTCGGGCGGATTATCGATCAACGCCTTCAGCGCCACGTCGCCGTCGGTATAAACGCGCGTCACAAACCCCTCGGCCTGAAGCGCGACTGCAACCGAGGTCAGGATGTTACGGTCATCGTCGATCAGGGCAATCGTCTCAGGCATACAGGTGATTTGGCGTTACGAGGCGCGATAGGCAAGCCGGTGCCGCTCAAAGGCTTGCGTTTATGACTTCCCGCGCCCAATGCCCGCCTTCACACATGTATGCATTTTAGACAGGCGACTGACGTGACCACACCAGAATTTGACCTTGCTCAACAGGGCATTGCGACGTCCGCAACACTCCACTGGAATTTGATTACAGCGCCTTTGGTTGAAATGGCGGTGAAGCGTGGTGAAGGCATTCTCGCCAAAGATGGTCCCCTTGTCGTCGCGACAGGCAAGCACACCGGACGCAGTGCCAATGACAAATTTTTTGTGCGCGACGCGACTACCGAGGACACGATTTGGTGGGGTCCAACCAACAAGGGGATGACCCCGGCACATTTCGCGGCGTTAAAGGCCGATTTCATGACGGCACTGGCAACCAAGGAAACCTTGTTTGTCCAAGACCTGTTCGGTGGATCGCAGCCCGAACACCGCGTCAACGTGCGTGTCATCAACGAATTGGCATGGCATAATCTCTTTATCCGCACGCTGCTGGTTCGCCCGGAGCAAGCGGCACTTGCCGGGTTCATGCCCGAATTCACCATCATTGACCTGCCCAGCTTCCGCGCCGACCCGGCACGTCACGGCTGCCGCAGCGAAACCGTGATTGCAGTCAATTTCACCGAAAAGCTGATTCTCATCGGTGGCACTGCCTATGCCGGGGAAATGAAAAAGTCGGTGTTTGGCATCCTCAACTACAAGCTGCCGGTCGAGGGCATCATGCCGATGCACTGTTCGGCCAATATCGGCCCCGATGGCGATACCGCTGTGTTCTTTGGGCTGTCGGGCACTGGCAAGACCACGTTGAGCGCCGACGCGAGTCGCACGCTGATCGGTGATGACGAGCATGGCTGGTCTGACACAGCAGTCTTCAATTTCGAGGGCGGCTGTTACGCCAAGATGATCCGTCTGTCGGCAGAAGCCGAGCCGGAGATTTTTGCGACATCGAAGCGGTTCGGGACGGTTCTCGAAAATGTCGTGATCGATCCTGAAACCCGCGAACTTGATTTCGACGATGCAACCCTCGCCGAAAACAGTCGCGGATCCTACCCGATCAACTTCATCCCCAATGCATCGAAGGACAATCTGGGACCGCCGCCCAAAACGGTTATCATGCTGACCGCGGATGCCTATGGCGTCATGCCGCCGATTGCCCGCCTTACGCCCGACCAGGCAATGTATCACTTCCTGTCCGGCTACACCGCACGCGTCGCGGGCACCGAGATCGGTGTGACCGAACCGCAGGCGACGTTTTCGACCTGTTTCGGCGCACCGTTCATGCCACGCCACCCCAGCATCTATGGCAATCTGCTCAAGGAACGCATTGCCAAGGGCGGCGTGACGTGCTGGCTGGTCAACACCGGCTGGACCGGCGGCAAGGCCACGATGCCGGGCATCAAGCGGATGCCGATCAAGGCGACCCGTGCGCTGCTCAACGCGGCGCTCGACGGCAGCTTGAGCAATGCTGAGTTCCGCACCGATCCCAATTTCGGGTTCGATGTGCCGGTAAGCGTTGCCGGTGTCGACAGCGGTATCCTCGACCCGCGCGCAGCCTGGGCCGACAAGGCTGACTATGATGTCACCGCCGCCAAGCTCATCAGTGAATTCATCGAGAATTTCGTGCAATTCGAAGCGCATGTCGATGAGGGTGTCCGACAATCGGCCCCCAAGCAGCTCGAAACCGCCTGACACGCCCGGTTATGGTCCGGGCTTCGTAACGAAAGCCCGGACATGACCGACTTTTCTCCCCGCTTGTTCGCGACCGACGCCGAAATCCGGCGCGTCGGCATGGGGTTACTCGACCGCACCCTGCCGCGCGCTGATTGGACGCATGAAGCACATTTGGCTGCCTGCCTATGGATCGTTGCCGAACGTCCCGACATCGACCCCGACTGCGATCTCTGCGGCATTATTTCAGGGTATAACGAAGCGGTCGGCGGGGTAAACGACGACACGCAGGGCTATCATGAGACGATCACCCGCTGTTTCATCCATGCGGTGCGGCTGCATCTCGCTACGGCGTCTGAATCGGCATTGGCGGCGCGGGTCAACGCACTGCTGTTGTCACCCTATGGACGGCGTGACTGGCCGTTGGCGTTCTACAGCGGCGAGACTCTATTCTCGGTGACGGCGCGGCGTCGCTTCATCAAACCTGACCTCGCACCACTGCCTCCACTCTGCTAATCGTTGCGCTTAAATTTACGAGGGGGAGTCGGTCTGTGAACATCGGTGACATTATTGCCCAGTCGGGCGGAATCGGATCGATTGCGCGGGAGTTGGGGATTGACGAGGGCACCGCCCAAGCGGGTGTGGCCGCGCTGCTTCCCGCCGTGCTGGGTGGTTTCAAGGGGCAGGCACAGGCCGCACCTGATGGTCTGGGTAGCCTGATCGGTATGGTTCAGGGCCTCGGCGGTGCCGGTCTCCTCGAAAGCGTACTCGGCGCGGGGCCATCTAATGTCGATGCGGGCAATAATGTGCTCGGCAGTATTTTTGGCTCGAAAGATACCAGCCGCGCGGTCGCGGCGGATGCCTCGGCAAAAAGCGGCGTCTCGGGCGACTTGCTTAAAAAGATGCTGCCGCTCGTGGCGATGCTGGTGGCCGGATATATGGCCAAGCAGGGCGGCGGTGGCGACCAGCAACAGGCTGGCGGTGGCGCACTTGGGGGTGGATTGGGCGGAATGCTCGGTTCGGTCCTTGGTGGCCTGATGGGCGGCGGTTCGGGACAAGCGGCAGCACCCGCCGGCGGTCTAGGTAGCCTTGGTGGCCTCGCGTCGATGCTTGATTTCGACCGCGACGGTAATCCGCTCGACGACATCCTCGGTATGGCGGGCAAGCTGACCGGGCGCTGATTCGACCTGTCAGCGCACGTTGCGGGCGCGCGGCTCCTTTCGCGAGTCGCGCGCCGTTTTGCGTGCGTTAGCTTCCCTAGCTTCACCGGGTCGCCCATATTTCGCGACCCTCTTGTCAAAGAGCGACCGGGACGCCCCGGCGCGGATACGCTGACACGAGTCGGACGTGTAGGAAAGCATTATTTTCATGCTTTGTTCTAAAAGACGTTCGGCGGTCTGGCGTGAAGACGGGGATATGCCTGAAACCCATAGGGCGGCAGGAATCTGGCAGTGTCCGGCTTCGCGTGTTATGATGGCATCATGAACGCCGTCACGCCTTTCCCCTCTCCGCAAAAAATTGGTCTGCGCGCGGTCGATTATCTGATGCTGTCGGATGCAGGGGCGTTCGATGGCTATGGCAGAACCGAACTAATCGAGGGGGAAATCTGGGCCGTGAACGCGATCCATAGCTGGCATGCCCGGACGCTGATCGAACTCGGAGGCGACCTGAAGTTTGCGCTTCGCGCGCTCGGAAGTCCGCTAAAGGTGTTCGGTGCGGGGTCGGTTTTGCTCAATGATGATTCGGTTCCCGAACCTGACCTTTCGATCGGAGAGAACAATGAAGAAGGCGTCCTCCCGCTCGCCAAGCTCAAACTGGCCATCGAGATTTCGGACTCGACTGCGGCGACCGACCTCGGTGTAAAGCTACGGCTCTATGCGGGTGCGGGCGTCCCCGAATATTGGGTCGTCGAACGCGATGCGCGGGTTGTCCACCAGATGTGGAAACCGTCGGGCGGGGTCTATGCCGAGCGGCGGGCGGTGACGTTCGGGGAGCGGATTGCGGCGGCGACACTGGACGGTGTTGAGGTGGAGACGACTGGGTTGTAGCTGTCGCTTAGCTGAGCAACTGATTGTCGGTTAGGCGCGTAAAAGCTGGAAAGACACTCTGTAGCGAAAGAAGCTGATACTTGGCACCATTGCCAGCGCACGACGGATACGATGGTCGTCATCCAATGCGATTACCGCCCCTTCGACAGTTTGCCCCTCTTCGGCTAACTCATCCCGAACGAAGCCCATGTATCGCAGAATCTGGCCGACCACAGCATCGCTCGCACGACCCTTCTTCAGTTCGACGACGAGTAGTCGTTTGCGATCTTTGCTGATCGCAAGAATGTCCAGTGCGCCAGTGTCTGTGGGGTATTGCTGCCCCACTATTTCGCCTTCGTCCGTATAAATGTCGTAGTCGCGACCAAGTTCGGTCTGACTCCAATTTGAGACTAAAAAATCTTCCAGATGCTTTTCCATACCGAATGCAATTGGGTCTTCCACTAAACCTTCGCTCGTCATGATCGGCGCGACAGCGGCTGCGGGCAACCCGCCGATTAACGCTTCAATCTCAGCAGCATGGGTATTGATGTTGGAGACGGTGCCAATTGCACCGGTGGAGTTCCGTAACGCCTCGCTCATTGCCGCGCGGTTGATATAAACTTCATGCCATCGGACTATACGCCGATGTGGCAGGGTTTCGCCTTTCGCGTACCAATACTCGCCCTCGATCTCGCCGACGCGGTATCTGCCAGTACCATCGGGAGAGAGAATCAGATCGCCCGGGCGTAGCATCTTCGAGACGGTCCAAATCGCACCGCACGCCAAGCCAGCTGCAACCTTGCTCTTGTTAGGGTGTACTTTGAGATAGACGGGTACAAACGCCGCATTGAAGGGGCGCCACGTCTCGGGGAGACTACCCGTCAGATCCTCGTGAAGGTCGAAGTTAGTTCCAACGAACCCACCCTCAAAACACTCCTTTGCAAAGACACTCTTACGACCCAGCATCACCCGATAGTAGTTTTTCACGCCAGCTCCCTCGATCTCAAACCCGCTCGACCATCAGCACGCCGCCGTCTGTCCCTGTTACCCGCAACCGGTCCCCGACAGCTGCCTCCACACCGCGCGCCGACCACACCCCGTCACCGACCTTCACCCGCCCCGACAGCGCATCGACCGGTTCGACCGCGGTTACGATCGTCCCGACCAGCCGCGCGCCTTTGTCATTGAGCAGCGGGTCGGCACTGGTGATCGGGTTTGCCATCAAAAACCGTCGCCCGACGTAGATCGCGGCAATTGTCGTTACGGCGAAAATTGCGAATTGCGCGGTGACCCCGATGGGGAGAAGCAGGGCGAGCACGCCGGTGAGTACTGCCGCGCTGCCGATCCACATCAAGTAGACACCGGGGATAACCATTTCGGCTATACCCAGCAGGACGCCGCCGATCAGCCACAGCCAGGGCGCGTCGATCCCGAACGGCGCGTTCATTGGGCTGGCTCCTCAAACGGCCCGCGTCTACGCGGTGCAGGCGGGGCGGGGGCTTTCGAAGCGGCGTCACCAAAGGCTTCGCGCGCCAGTTCGCCGATGCCGCCCAGCGTGCCGATCAACTGTGTCGCCTCGACCGGGAACAGGATCGTCTTGGCATTGGGTGATGTGGCGAACAGGCTGACGGCCTCGACATATTTCTGCGCGATGAAATAGTTGAGCGACTGGCTGCTGCCGTTTTCGATGGCGGTCGAGACGAGGCGGGTCGCCTCGGCTTCGGCTTGTGCAGAGCGTTCACGGGCCTCGGCGTCGCGGAAGGCGGCTTCCTTGCGGCCTTCGGCTTCGAGGATTTGCGATTGCTTCTGCCCCTCGGCGCGGTTGATGTCGTTCTGGCGTGCGGCCTCCGACTCAAGGATCGTCGCGCGCTTTTCACGTTCGGCCTTCATCTGGCGGGTCATGGCGTTGACGATGTCGGCGGGCGGGCGAATGTCCTTCAGCTCGATACGGGTGATCTTCACACCCCATGCCTCGGTCGCCAAATCGATGATGCTCAGCAGTCGCCCGTTGATCTCGTCGCGCTTCGACAGGGTTTCGTCGAGGTCCATGCTGCCCATCACGGTGCGCAGGTTAGTGGTCGTGAGCTGCATGACCGCGAGATAAAGGTCGCTGACCTCATAGGCGGCCTTGGCGGCGTCGAGCACCTGAAAGAACACCACACCGTCGACCGCGACCATCGCGTTGTCCTTGGTGATGATTTCCTGGCCCGGAATGTCGAGCACCTGTTCCATCATGTTCACTTTCCGCCCGACGCGGTCGATGAACGGAAAGATGAGGGTGAGGCCGGGCTGCGCCACGGTGGTGAACTTGCCAAAGCGTTCGATGGTATATTGAAAGCCCTGCCGGACCATCTTCACCGCCATCATGACGTAAACGATGCCGAGTACGGCAATTGTGATGACCAGATATTCCATGATGCGCTCTCCCCGCGACTGGCGTGCAGTATCGCGGGTATGGGCGGGGTCGCCAAGCGGAATCGGCACGACTGGCGCGCGCCCCCACACGCGGTTACATGGACCGCCACGACTCGCCAGACACGCATTATTTCTTTGGGGACACTCGCTTGGCTTTCGACATTCCGCTCGGCCTTACT
>JANNCK010000238.1:0-3729 GCA_031386545.1 Sphingomonadales bacterium | reverse complement strand
GGATCGTCCTCACCCGCGCGGTGGCGCTTGAGCAGTTCGATCTGGAGCAGGTTGAGCGGTTCGACATAAGGCATCCGCAGCCGGATCGACGCATCGAGTGCCAGGTTATCCGCCAGCAGCCGCGCCTGTCCAGTCAGGTCGAGCACCGCATCGCGTGTCGCGTGCCACGCGTCGCGGATACGCGGGAAGATCACTGGCCCGTCGGCGTCCTTAGCCAGTTCCGCATAATGCGCGGCAATGGTCATGTCAGACTTGGCCAGCACCATTTCCATGTTGGCCAAGGTTGCCGCAAAGAACGGCCAGCCGCGCGCCATCTCGCGCAACAATCCCTTGTCCTCGAACCGCGCCACGGCGGCGTACAGGCCGTACCAGCCCGGCAGCATCACCCGCGCCTGCGCCCAGCTGAATACCCAAGGGATGGCACGCAAATCCTCGATCGCGTCGCTCTTGGTCCGGCTGGCGGGGCGCGAGCCGATCTTGAGCGTCGCGATCTCGGCAATCGGCGTCATCGCGCGAAAAAACGTGCGGAAATTGGGCGTCTCGTAGACCAGCGCGCGATAGGCAGTGAAGGCGTCTCCCGACAGCAGGTCCATCGCGGTGCCGAACCGGGCGGCATCGACAGTACCAACCTGGGGGGGCTCCAGCGTTGCCGCAATCGTTGCGGCGGCCATCGCCTCCAGATTGATCGCCGCACTGTCGCGCGACCCGTATTTGGCGGCGATGACCTCGCCCTGTTCGGTGATGCGGATGCGCCCGCCGACCGTCCCTGTCGGCTGCGCGCGGATCGCCGCGAACGACGATCCCCCGCCCCGCCCGACCGCACCGCCACGCCCGTGGAACAGCTGCATCGCCACCCCGGCGGCATCGAACACCGGCTTGAGCGCAAGGCTGGCCTGATGCAGCGACCAGACCGAGGTCAGATAGCCGCCGTCCTTGTTGGAGTCGGAGTAGCCGACCATGACCTCCTGATAGCCACGCGCTCGCGCCAGATCGCCGAATTCAGGGATAGCGAAGAAGCCGGACATGATCGCGGGTCCGGCTTCAAGGTCGCCGATGGTTTCGAACAACGGCACCGGCATCAGTGACACGGACGGGTCACCCGCGCGGTAGAGGCCCGTTTCCTTGAGCAACATCAGCAGTTCGAGCAGGTCGGATACTGCATCGGTCTTCGAGATGATCGCCGTGCCGATCACCCCGTTCCCGAACTTCGCCCGCGCCGCACGCGCTGCCGCCAAAATCGCCAGTTCGGAGCGCGTTTCGTCCGATTGCGGCAGGGCAGTCCCCGTCAACGGGCGCGGATTGGCAAGTTCGCGGCGGAGCAGCGCCACCCGCGCGTCCTCGTCGAGCGCCTCATAATCGGCATCCACGCCCGCTGCCGCAAACAGATCGGCAATGCAGCGCGCATGGACATCACTGTTCTGGCGCAGATCGAGCCGCGCGAGGTGAAACCCGAACACGTCGATTGCGCGCACCAGTCGCGCCAGCGCACCCGGACTCGACAACCCATTATTCGCCAACCCCTCGGCAATCGTCACCAGATCGGCGCGGAACGCCGCCGGGTCGGCATAGGGCACACCCGGCACCGTCGCCGGTCGCGGCGGCGCGCGCCCGATGCGGTCGGCAAAAGTCGCCGCCAGTCGCGCATAAATGCCGGTCATTGCGCGGCGATAGGCCTCGTCGGCGCGGCTCAGCGCATTGTCGCCACTCGCCTCGGCCAGCGCCAGCACTGCCGCATCGACGGTCGCCAGCTCGGTTGAGATCGACAATTCGCCGCCCATTGCATGGATGGCATCGAGATAGTGCAGCAGGATCGTCTCCCCCGCCCGTCCCGTCGCCAGCCGCAACGCATCGGCATCGACGAACGGGTTGCCGTCGCGGTCACCGCCGATCCAGCTGCCAACCGTCAGGAATCCCGGCGTCCGTGCGCCCAACACCCGGTCCCAGCGCGCATAAAGCGCAGGCAGTTCGGGCACGAACACCTCGCGCAGCCATGCCAACGCGTTCTCGACCTCGTCGGCGACATACAGCCGCTCGCGGCGCAACGGGCGCGTCTGCCACAGCAGCGCGACCTGCCGGATGATGGCGGCCTCCACCGCATCGCCATCAGGCGTCTCCGCGACACCCGCATCGCGCATCTGCATCAACGCGGCGATCCGCGCCTTATGGTCGATCATGCTCTTGCGGCGGACCTCGGTCGGGTGCGCGGTCAGCACCGGCACGACACTGGCGTGGGCGAGCATCTCGGCGACCTCGGCCTTGTCGAGCGTGGCCACGACGCCCGCAACATTTGCCCCGTCGTCGCTTGCCATCCCCTGCCGGTCCTCGGCCAGATTGGCGAGCAGCGAAAACAGCATGAACCCGCGCACGAAATTCAGGGTGTCGTCGAGGTTCAGCGCCCCTAGCCCGCGATCAACTTCATGCGCCCCGTCGATGCCGCGATGCCGGTCGACCGAGGTGGAACGGATGTATTCGATCCGCCGGAACAGCGCCTCCCCGCCCAATTCGCGGATCACATCGCCGAGGATGCGCCCGAGAAAGCGAATGTCAGGGTTTTGCGAGATCGAGTCTGAGGCCATCGCGCTATGCTGCATTGCAGCGAGAGCTGGGTCAACCGAACATGAAGCGTTGCCGCGAGTCGCACCCGTAAAATGGCGGACAGGCGTGCGTTAACTTCCCTAGCTTCACCGGGTTACCCGCAAAATTCGCCACCCGCTTCAAAGAGCGACCGGGACGACCCGGCGCGAACAAGCTGGCACGAGTCGGGCGTGTAGGAAAGCACTATTTTCATGATTTGTTCCAGAATTAAACTCCACATACACTGACTGCCCTTATCGAGGGCGCGGGGTCGAGCGTCCCTCTCAGAAAACGGCAGTCGTTCCCGCTCTCAAAATGCAAATTCAAGCACGGCATGTGCGACGAGATCGCCCGAGCCGACAAAGGTCACGCTGCACTCGACATAGACGCTCGCCTTGCCCCAGCGCTTCACCGTCGCGGCGATCAGGACATCGTCATTGGCGGCGGGGCGCAGGAAGTGCGTGTGCTGATAGACGGTGCCTTTGCCCTGACGCGGGGTGGTCGCGGTCGCCATGCTGGCCACGGTGTCGATGGCGGCCATCACCGCCTGTCCGCACACCGCGCCAGAAAAGAATTTCAGCTGGTCGTTGAGCGGCAGACGCATCGAGCAAAAGCCTTCGCGCACCACGAAATCGGTCAGCCCCATCTCCTTGATCCACGGCGCGAAGATATAGTCGAACAGGATTTCGGCATTGTCCTGCGTCAGCGGCCACATATCGTCGGGTGGCAGGTTGGGAAGGGTCATGCGGCGGCTGCTTCATTGCCGGGTGCCGCTGCGACCCGCCCGACGTAAGCACGAAACTCCGCACAAAAACCATAGGGGTTTTCATCCCACCACTCGCGCGAACCCGGCGATGCCATCACCGTCCTGATCCCTTCCTCCTCAGCCAGACGGATGCTGTCATCGCCGCTGCCCAGCTCGGTCTGGACGAACATCGTTTCGCAGACATGCATATAGGCGCGCATGACCGAGTCGAACCGCCATTTTTCTTCTGGCGACAACGCCCTGCGGTCCTGCATTCCCGTCAGCCATATTCTTGTAACGTCTCCGCTCCCGGCGAACATCAGGTTCAGCTCGTTGAGCGAATCCGAAACATTGTGATGGGCGGCAGCCCTCGTAGCGCGGGTGTTCTGGCGGATTTGCACCCCGACAAA
>JANNCK010000146.1:0-3787 GCA_031386545.1 Sphingomonadales bacterium | reverse complement strand
GACCGGTACCTCGCCCGCCGCATAAACCGGCGTTACGAACACCTGATCGGCGTCGTTGAACGCTTGCGCGAACTCGTCCATCAGCCCGCCGAGCCGCGAATAGCGATGCGGCTGCACGACCGCGATCACTTTGTTCGTCGCGCCCTCTCGCGCCGCGCTCAGCACCGCCCGGATCTCGACCGGGTGATGGCCGTAATCGTCGATGATCGTGACGCCACCGGTCTCGCCGACGTTGGTGAACCGCCGCTTGACCCCGCCAAACGCGGCAAACCCTTTTTGAATGGTCGCGTCGTCCAGCCCCAGCTCGATTGCCACTGCAATGGCGGCAAGCGCGTTCTGGACGTTGTGCCGCCCCGCCATTGGCAGGTGAATATCCTCGATACTGCGGGTCGCGCCATCGCGGTGGCGGATGAGGACTTCGAAGCGGTTGCCGCCCGCGCCCGGCACGACGTTGACGCCGCGCACATCGGCCTGCGCGCTGAAGCCATAGGTCACGATCCGCCGGTCGCGGACACGCGGCAGCAGCGCCTGCACTTCAGGATGGTCGAGGCACAGGATCGCCGCGCCGTAGAACGGCACATTCTCGATAAATTCGACGAACGCGTCCTTGACCGCGTCGAAGCTGCCATAGTGATCGAGATGTTCGGGATCGATGTTGGTGACGACCGCAATCGTCCCATCGAGGCGCAGGAAGCTGCCGTCGGACTCGTCGGCCTCGACCACCATCCAGTCGCTCGCGCCCAGCCGCGCGTTCGAGCCGTAGCTGTTGATGATGCCGCCGTTGATGACGGTGGGATCAACCCCGCCCGCATCGAGCATCGCCGCGATCATGCTCGTCGTCGTCGTCTTGCCGTGCGTCCCCGCGACCGCGACGGTGGATTTAAGCCGCATCAGTTCGGCCAGCATTTCGGCGCGGCGTACCACGGGAATACGGCGCTCGTAGGCAGCGGCGACTTCTGGGTTAACCCGCTTGATCGCGGTCGAAGTCACGACCACTGCCGCGTCGCCCAAATTGTCCGCATCATGTCCGATGGCGACCGCAATGCCGCGTTTCCGCAGGCCCTCGATGACATAGCCCTCGGCAACGTCCGACCCCTGCACCTTATAGCCGAGGTTGTGCATCACCTCGGCAATGCCCGACATGCCGATGCCGCCGATGCCGACGAAATGGATCGTGCCGATGTCGGTTGCGACACCTCTCATTTCGGGCCCTTCATGCGTAGGCTTCCTTGAATACAACCGGCTTTGGTCCATCGACTGCGGGGCCGATCCGTTCGATCAAATCGGCAAAATCGCGCACTGCATTGGGTCGCCCACAGCTTAGCGCGCGTTTGGCCGCATTGGCGAGGCCGCCGCTGTCGAGACCGAGCTTCTGCATCTGTTTGGCCAGCTCGACCGGTGTAAAATTCTCTTCGGCAATCGCGCGCGCGCCGCCCGCCGCGACCATTTCACGCACGTTCGCCGTCTGGTGATCGTCCATCGCCGAGGGCAGCGGCACCAGGATCGCGGGACGGCCCGCTGCGGTCAGTTCGGCAATCGTCGAGGCACCCGCCCGCCCGATGACAAGATGCGACCAACCCAGTCGCTCGGGCAGATCAGTCAAATAGGTGTGTACCTCCGCCGGAATATCATGTTCGGCGTACGCAGCACGGACGCGCTCCACATCCTCGGCGCGGGCCTGTTGCACGACCTGCAACCGGCGGCGCAGTGCGACGGGGAGCATCGCGAGACCCGAGGGGACAACCCGCGACAGGATGCTCGCACCCTGGCTGCCGCCGGTCACCAGCACCCGGAAAATCCCGGTCTCGTCGAGCGGCGGATATTCCTGTGTGCCCAGCTTTACAACATCAGCACGCACCGGATTGCCGACCAGATGCGTCCGGTCTTTCCACGCCGGTTTCATCCGCTCGGTATCGGGGTACGACGTCGCGATCAGGTCAACCCGGCTGGCGACCAGCCGGTTGACGCGCCCGAGCACGGCGTTTTGTTCGTGCACGGCGGTCGCCACCTTAGCCCCGAATGCAGCCAGCAGCGCAGGGAATGCGGGATAACCGCCGAATCCGACCACGACCGACGGTTCGAAATTCTTGTAGAGCTGCTTCGCCATACTGCGCCCCGACAGGATCGCGCGCACACCCGGCACCCAGCTCACCGGCGATTTGGTCAGCCGTCCGGCAGGCAGGATGTGCGTCTGGACACCGTCGAACAACCCGGGAATTTTCGCGCCGCGCGCATCGGTAATCAGCGCGACTTGATGCCCGCGCGCGATCAACTCCGCCGCCAGCGCATGCGCCGGAACCATATGTCCGCCAGTGCCGCCAGCGGCGAGAACAAAGTGCTTCGAGATCGTCAACGCCCATTCCATTTCACGACATAGGGACTGCGCTTCAGATACGGGTTTCGCCGGGTCAGCGCGAGCAAAAGCCCGAAGCCGAGACACAGCGCGATCATCGACGAGCCGCCATAGCTGATGAACGGCAGGGTCATGCCCTTGGACGGCGCTAGCCCGACATTGACCGCGATGTTGATCATCGCCTGCACGACCAGCTGTACCGCCAACCCTGCCGCAGCCAACACCACGAACGGATCATCCTCGTCGAGTAATTTCACGCACACGCGCACCACAATCGCGACGAACAGCAGCGTAATTGCCATGCACGCAATCAGGCCGAATTCCTCGCCGATCACCGAAAAAATATAGTCGGTCTGCGCCTCGGGCAAGCCGAATTTGCGCTCGCCGCCGCCCGGCCCTGTGCCAAGAAACCCCCCGGCGGTCAGCGTCGCATAGGCGTTGTCAGTTTGGAACGTGTCGCCCGATTGGAACAGGAAATTGTCGATCCGCTGGGTAGCGACCGGATAGAATAGATAGGCCGCGACGACGCCGACACCGCCCATTCCCGTCAACACGCCCATGATCCGGAACGACACGCCCGACAGCATCAGCAACGCCAGCCAGATCGTACAGAACACAATAGTCTGGCCGAAATCGGGCTGTTTCATGAGGAGCAATGCAATTACGCCGGTGATGACCCCCGATAGCGGGATCACCGGCAATGATTTGTCCTGCGCGCGCAAGCTCAGCATCCACGCCATCGCAACAACGAAACAGGGCTTCAGAAACTCCGACGGCTGGATGCGGGCGAACCCGTACCCGATCCAGCGCTGCGCGCCGTTCGCTTCCGATCCCAAGATCGGCACGAACGCCAACAGCACGGAGAAGAACGCAGCGCCGGCCAGCGCGAGTCGCCGCGCCTGGTCACGCGGCAGCATGGAAACCCCGATCATCAACGGCGCACCAACCGCCACCCACATCAACTGCCGCCAGAAATAGGTCAGCGGCGGGACAATCACGCTGCCTCCCGAGTAACGCGACGCAGCGGCGGGCGAGGCCGCAGCAACCGCGATCAGCCCGACCGCGATCAGCACGAAAGCGAGGACAAGCAACACGCGGTCGATTTCCCAGAACCACATGCCGAACGAAGATCGGTCGGTGCGGCCAAGACGGGCGCCATTAGTGCGGGCGACTACTGCCATGCGAGCGCCTCCCCTAATTGGGGACAGTCCCCAATTAGCTTTCGTGGAGCAATCTCTTTGCGTTGCAGCATCGGGCTAATTGGGGACTGTCCCCAATTAGGGGCATATGACGTGCTCATAGGGCCTCCACGAGCTGGCGGAACTGGTCGCCGCGATCTTCGAAATTCTGGAACTGGTCGAACGAGGCGCACGCCGGGGACAGCAACACTGTATCCCCTGCAACCGCATCGCGCGCGGCGTGCTGGACGGCGGC
>JANNCK010000207.1:0-3388 GCA_031386545.1 Sphingomonadales bacterium | reverse complement strand
ACTGGCGTGAACACAATCGCATAGATCAGCACGCTGCGCGCCGACGTCGCAATCTCCCGCACATAATCGGCGCGCGCCGCGCGGCGCGTCTGGATAATCCGGCTGCGTAGCCACGTCCGGTGCACAAGCAGGAGGATCCCCGACATGGCCAAAGTTGCAATGACATAGCGCCCGCCATCGAACAGAAAAACATTGGGAAAGACGCGCAGAGCGGCATCAAGCATTGATATATCGGGCGGCGTCATGGCGGACAGCTCCTTGAGAGGCACCTGCTACCTGCGCGTGACTCGCCCCGGCGACTACGCGATTGCCGGAAACGACCGGTCGATTTCTAAAAATCGATCAGAATAGCTTTGTCGCGCGGTATTCGGTCGGGGTGCAGCCGTGCCGGTCGCGGAACGCGCGGTTGAACGGGGCGAGGCTGCCAAAACCGGCGTCCATGGCAATCGTCAGGATCGGCACCTCGCGCTGCGCAGGATCGGCCAGGGCCTCCTCGGACTCCTGCAAGCGGAAGCCGTTCAGATAGGCATTGAAGTTACGCGCACCCAGCCCCTGGTTGATCGCGCGGCGCAGCCGGTATTCGGGCACGCCTAGCCGCGCGGCGACGGCAGTGATCGTCAGACCATCCTGCCGGTACAGCCGGTCGTGGCGCATGTCGGTATCAAGCCGGGTGAGCAACAGCGTATCGTCCGCCTCGATGCGCGGGGCAATATGGGCAATCGGCTTTGGTGGCGGCACCAGCAATGCCGGGTCGCGCCAGCCAAGCAGCGCCACGGCAAGCGTCGCGGCAAGCGCGAACAAACCGCCTGCATTGAGCATCCGCCAGCCGATGGGCGGCGGCCACCCGCGCAGCGGAAGTTCGGAAAAGACGATCCCCAAAATGACGACAGCAATCGCCAACGACAAGGCCAGCCGCAGCCGCCGCCGTGATTCGACCAGATCGTCCTTGCGCCCCCGCAGCGAGACAAAAATGCCCAGCGACACAAAGACAAGGCTGGAGCCGCGCCATCCGATAGCGAGAGGCCAATTCGCCGCACCGAATTTGCGGTAGTAATAATTCCCCGCGATTCCCAAGATGACGCAGATGATAATCGCCACGACATGGCCCGGCCGCAGTTTGAAATCATCGTCAAACCAGCTTGATGCCAGCAGCCAGAACAGGCCGGGCGTGCTTAAACTCATGACGAGAAGCGGTACCCGCAACAGGCTGTCCTCAAGATGTACGGGGATCACCGGAAGCGTCAAATAGCACGCGCCGCCGATTGTGAGCATCACACCCACACGCGCAGTCAGCGAGTTTTTCCAGTCCCCGGCAAACAGATACGCAAGCAGCAGGAACAATCCGCCCGCCGCCCCGCGCAACATCCCGTCAAAGAACAGCAAGTCCATGAAGCGGGGCTTAGCGGGGCATGTCCGGCTAGGCTATGCCCGACCCGGCGCAAACTTCAGCGCGGTCCCGTTCATGCAATAACGCTTGCCGGTCGGCGGCGGGCCATCGTCGAAGACATGGCCGAGGTGCCCACCACAGCGGCGGCAAACGATCTCGACGCGTTCAAAGCCGAGCGTTCGGTCGACGTTGGTCAGGGTCGCATTGGGCAGATGATCGTAAAAACTCGGCCAGCCGGTTCCACTCTCGAACTTAGTCTTCGACGAGAAATTGGGGAGATTGCACCCGGCGCACGAAAAAATGCCGGCGCGGTGCTCGTTGAGGAACGGCGATTGTCCCGGCTGGTCGGTCGCTTCCTGCCGCAGCGTCCGGTATTGAGCGGGGGTCAGCCGTTTCTTCCATTCGGCATCGGTGAGCGTGATTTCGTACTTCCGCGCCGGTGATTTGGCACAGGCAGCGGTCGCAAACACACCGCCGAGCGCAAGCACACTTGAGGCAGTCACGAAATTGCGGCGATTGAGCGTCATGTCTTCGTCTCCCGGGTGATGCGGGATATACGGATCGAGCGCGGCTTTAGTTGCATCTTCGGTCAATAGCGTTCCAGTTTTACCGGCAGCGAGCGATAGCCGTTGACGAAGCACGCCGGTACGCGTTCCGGCTCGCCCTGCGGGACGACGCGCAGGCGACGTTTAGCCATTTCTTCGAGCAGCACGATCAACTGCAGCTCGGCAACGCGCGCGCCGACACAGCGGTGGATGCCATAGCCAAATGCCAGATGCCGCCGGGCATTTTCACGACCGACAATGATCTTGTCACCGTCGGGAAACACGCTCTCGTCGCGGTTGGCCGAGATATACCAGAGCACCAGCCGGTCGCCCTTCTTGATTTGGTGACCGTCGATCTCGGTATCTTCGGTCGCGGTGCGGCGCATGTGTGCGAGCGGGGTTTGCCAGCGGATCAACTCGCTGACGGTATTGATAATCAGCGACGGATCGGCTTCAAGCTTGTCACGCTCCTCGGGGAATTGGGCCAGGCCATGCGCGTAGGCGGTCATCGAATTGCGCGTCGTATCATTGCCGCCGACGATCAGGAGAATCAGATTCCCCATGAACTCGCCCTCGTCCATCGTCGCCATTGCGTCCGAATGGAGCATGATCGAGATCAGATCAGGGGTCGGTGGCTTGCCCTTTTTCGACTCCCACAGCGCGTTGAACGCGGTGCCCATTTCGAACGCTGTCATCAGACGCCGTTGCCGGTCGGCAAAGGTTCCGAACGCCTCGACGTCGCCGAGCGCGTCGGACCAGCGCGTCAGATCGTGGCGGTTCTCCCACGGGAAATCGAACAGTCGCGCGAGCATCCCCGTTGTCAGTTCAATCGACACCCGTTCGACCCAGTCGAAGGTTTCGCCCACCGGTAGTGCGTCGAGGACTTCGGCAGTACGCGCCACCGCATCCTCGCGCATCCGCACGATTTCGCTGGGCGTGAAGGCAGGGGCCACGGTGCGCCGCTGGGCACTGTGTTGCGGGGGGTCCATCGCGATAAACATCGGCATCCGCACTTCGCCGTCGAGAATCCGCTCGGGATCACCCGCCACGGTGATACCGCCGACTTCCCACGACGACGAGAACACCTTGGGCAGCGCCTCGATATGGACAATCGGTTTGTAGGTCGAAATCGACCAATACGGCCCGAAGCGCCCGTTCTCGCAGAAATAGATACCGCCCGCGTCACGCAGTTCGCGGAACGGGGCGTGCCATGTGTGTGATGTGTACAGATGCGGCTGGGTGACATCGAGCCGGTCGGCGAGATCAGGCCCGATCATGAACTGGTCGTCGGGGCGTTCGATTGCTGCGGTTGCCATTACACCTCTCCCGTGCGGTTTGGTTGCAAGCTGCAACCTAACTGACAGGCTTGTCAATAGTCAGCGCGTGGGGACCGGCTCCGGCCCTGAATAGTCGTAAAACCCCCGCCCCGACTTGCGTCCGACCCACCCGGCTTCGA
>JANNCK010000155.1:0-1872 GCA_031386545.1 Sphingomonadales bacterium | reverse complement strand
GGCGACACCCGCGCTGTGCTGATGATCCGCGATGGCAAGGTTGTCGCGAAACGCTATGGCGCGGGCTATTCGGATGAAACGCGATTTGTCAGCTGGTCGATGGCCAAGACGATCACCGCCGCGCTCGTCGGTGAACTCGTCGCCGACGGCAAGCTAAGTCTCGACGCGCCGGCACCGGTCGCCGAGTGGCAAGGCGAAAACGATCCACGGCGGGCCATCACGTTGCGTCATCTTCTTCATATGGCGTCGGGGTTACGCCATGTCGAAGTCGGCGATCCCGTCGAAGCGTCAGACACCAATCAGGCGCTGTTCGTTAGCGACACCCAGGCCATGGCAGCGCGTGCCATTGCCGCACCGCTCGCATCCAAGCCCGGCACTAAGTTCAACTATAGCTCGCTGACGACACTGCTGCTTTCCGAAATCGTCACACGCACGCTGACCAATTCGACCGACCCCCGCACACGCGCAGCGGCCTATCGTGCGTTCATTGAGGACCGTTTGTTCAAACCGGCTGGCATCAAAAGCGCGGTGCTCGACTTCGATGGCGCGGGGACACAGATCGGCGGCTCGCTGATTTACATGACGCTTGACGACTACGGGCGGTGGGGGAGGTTGATGTTGCGCGGGCAGGGCGCCGACGGCCAGCAGGTTATCGCGCCCGCGTGGCTGGCGTTCATGGTGGCCCCCTCACCAACGAACCCCGAATATGGCGGGCAGACCTGGCTCAACCATGCGGGCGGCGTCGATGGCAGTCCCGCGCTGTTTCCCGGCAAGGCACCCGACACGTTGTTCGCGGCGCAAGGGCATTTGGGCCAACGCGTCATCGTTTCACCCACACAGAAACTGGTGCTCGTCCGGCTTGGCAAAACGCTCGACGGTGAGGTTAAAGCCGCAAATTTGCTGGTCGCGATGGGCGCGCTCGTGGCGTCGGTCCCGGTTAAACGGTGAAGATGCCCTCGATTACCGTCACACATTTCCCAGACAGTACGACCCGGTCGCCGGCAAGACGGCATTCCACATACCCGCCGCGCTTGCTTGCCTGATAGGCCGTGAGCCGGTCGCGTCCGAATTCCGCCGTCCAATAGGGGACTGCGACAGCATGAGCCGAACCCGTTACCGGGTCTTCGGGAATGTCGAAAAAGGGTGTGAAGACGCGGCTGACGAAATCGGTCGCCGTACCGCGCGCGCTGGCAATCGCGACAATCGGACCCAGTGCGTGAAGGGCATACATATCCGGACGCAGCCCGCGCACGGTTGCTTCATCCTTAACAATGATGAGGGCATAGCCGCTCTCGTGCCATAATGTCGCAACGGGGGCGGCAATACCGAGCGCCGTGGCAATTTCCGGCAATGGCTCGGGGGACGCCACCCATGCGGGCAAGGTAAGTTCATAACCAGCGCCGTCGCGGGCCACCGCCAATATGCCCGATTTGCGGGTCCGGAACGTCACCCGGTCGCGCGCCGGATCACGGCCCAGAACATAATGTCCGCTCGCCAATGTCGCATGGCCACACAGCGCGACTTCGGCAGCGGGGGTGTGCCAGCGCAATTCATAGTCGCTCGCGCCAGTCGCATCGGGCACGATAAACGCGGTTTCGGGCAGGTTGTTTTCCTGCGCGATGGCTTGCAGCACGTCGTCGGCGAGCCATGCATCGAGCGGCATCACCCCTGCCGGATTGCCGGTGAAGGGTCGCTCAGCGAATGCGTCGATCTGTGCGAAGGGGATTTTCATCTTGTTGCTTCCTCGGCAAGCTCGGACGGCAAGACGCCCTCCTTGTCCACCTGTCCTTCGGGGTCGAGGTGAATCAGCACTTCGGTGCCGGGGAACTCCTTTTCGAGTGATTGTTCGACCTCGTCCATGATCCGGTGGGC
>JANNCK010000142.1:0-21315 GCA_031386545.1 Sphingomonadales bacterium | reverse complement strand
CAGAACATTTCGGTTCCGCCGAATCAGGTGTCTCTGGTGGTCAACGCGGGCAGCGCGCGCATTCGCGGCTTCGAGATCGAGCTGGCTGCACGGCCCGTGCGTAATCTGACCGTGACCGCGAACTACGCCTTCACCAACGCGTTCTTCACATCGGGCGTGGACGAGCAACAGGGTGTGCTCAACGACGTTGCCGACGACGCGCTGGTCAATTGTTCGACGGGCGACCAGTTCCCGCTAACGACCGGCTGCCAGTCGCTTTACGGTTCGATTGCCGGCAAGCGCATCCCGCGCGCACCGCAGCACACCGCCTTTGTCGACATCGACTGGCGCTTGCCGATGGGCAACAGCGGCTGGAAATTGTTCGCCGGTGCCAACGTCAACCTGATCTCGTCGAGTTTCGCCCAGGTCCACAACCTTGCCTCCACTGGCGGCTCGGCCGTCGTCGATCTGCGCGCTGGGTTCCAGAACGACCGGTTCAAGGTGCAGCTCTACGTCAAGAACGCCACCAACGAGACATCGATCAACCAGATCATCCGCTACGCCGATGCGAACAATGATCTGCGCCGCAACTTCATCGCAGGGCTGCGTCCGCAGCGCCGGATCGGCGTGGTGGTCAGCGCCGGGTTCTGATGACGCGGACCGGCGGCTTGGTGCTGGCCGGACTGGCATCTACCCTCTGGGTCGCCCCCTTGAGCGCCGCAACCGACCCGGTTGCGGCGCTCGATGTCTTTCGCGCGGCGGCACTGTCGGGAGACACGCGACAGGCAGCCGCACTGATGGCGGACCAGCTTGTCCTCGTCTCGCAGTCGGGCAAGGTTTACGGCAAGGCCGAAGCCCTTGCTGATCTAGGCGGCGGTTTCATCGCTTGGGACAACACCGACATCGCCGCACGCAACGAAAGCGGTCACACAAGAGTCCTGAGCTTCGTCAACCGGCGGCAACGCCCCGCAATGGCCGCGGCACGGTTCCAGGTGCTGCAAGTCTGGCAAGCCCGCGCCGACCGCTTTCGCCTCATCGCCCAGAGCAGTGTGAAGCTGCCCGACTAAAGCCGCCCGAGTACCGCGGACGCCGCGCGCTCGCCCGATTCAACCGCACCCTCCACCCCCGATGTGCTGCGTGCAAGGTGCTCGCCCGCAAAGTGGATATGATCGCCCTCGCTTTGCACTGCATCGGCGAGCAGCTTTGCCTGCCCGACCCCGATATGGTGGTAGATCGCCCGTGCCGACGGCTGGCGCTGCCAGCTGAACCGCCGCACCAAGGTCAGTTGCCCTTTCGCCGATGGCCGTGCCGCTTCGATTGCAGCAATGATCTTCGCGCCTGCTACCTCGTCGGACAGGGCATCGGTCGCATCGGCACCCACCCCGGTTACGAATGTCTTGAGCATCGGCGGATCGTCGCCCAGCACGAACACCCGTCCGGTCATCGCCTCGTCGGTCCATAATGTCGGCGGCAACCCGTCATCGTTCCAGAACGCCCGTTTCGCCGCAAGATAGGCAAAGGTCGCGCGCGTGTAACCAAGCATCGGTATCGCCCGCCGGATCGCCGGTGCTACCCGGCCTAGAACGGGTAGCGAGCGCATCGCCGCGAATGGAATCGTACAGATCGCGTGGCGTGCGCGGATCGGTGGTCCTGCGGCGAGATCGACCGTCACGCCGCCTCCGTCTGCCCGGATCGCGCGCACCCGCGTGCCCAGCCGTACTGGCTCGCGCAGCCGCGCCGCCATAGCTTCGGGCAATCGCTGTGACCCGCCCGCGATCAGTCGCGTGACCCCGGCCCCGGCACGAAAAATCGCCAGCGACCGCATCACATGCAGTTGCGACAGCGTGGCAAGGCTGTTGCCGTTGAGATTTGCCCCGATCAACCGCCGCACTTCATCGCTTGCCCCGGCCCGTACCAACGCGTCGGCATAGGAAATATCGAGTGACGCGAAATCCGCGGCCAACCAGCTATCGGGCGTGGCGAGGGCGGGTAGCCGCGCGAAATAGCTCGCGGCAAGCGCGGCAGGTGCAATGGGGCGTTCGGCACCAGCTAGTCGATTGGCAAGTGACGATGCCCAGTCCTTTCCCGCTACACTGACCCCGCCGATCCGGTAAAGCATGTCGCGCGATTCCGCGCCGCCGGGGATGAGCGCAATGCCGCAACGCGCCGCGTGCGCCTGCATCCGGACATAGCCTTGCCCGATTTGGATGGCGCCCGCTTCGGGCCGCCCCGGCACGTCGTCGAGCGTGTGCATTCGTCCGCCAACGCGCGTTTCGGCTTCGACAACAATGACCTTCGCCCCCGCTGCCTCCAGCCGGGTCGCCGCTGACAGACCAGCTAGTCCCGCACCGATGATGACAACATCGGCTTGGGTTGCGCCCCAGGCGACGCGCGGCGCGGCGGCGGCAATGACGGCGGCGCTCCCGCCGGTTACGACCGCGCGCCGCGTCGTCATCGCGGTCAGTTCGTGGGCTTCTTTGCCGCGCGCTGGGCGTCCACCATGGCCTTGAACACCGTCCACGTCGTCGCATTGGGACGCGGATCGTCACCCGCCGGGGGCGCGGTATAGATCGGGAAATTCTTGGCGATCTCGTCCTTCATGATGACGGGCAGTTCGTCATAGGATTTGAGCTTCGATCCCATCGCGTTGAACACCATCTGCCCTTGCCGCCCGCGCTGCTTCATCCACGGCATCCAGTCGGAAATACGCACCCACGCCACACCCGGATAGGCCGTCGCATTCTTGGTATCGAGCATGTCATTGGCATCGGCAAAGAAGTCGAAAATCTCCATCGCGTGGTATTTGCCGCCGACATAATCCTGATACGCGCCCGACAACGGGTTTTCATAGAACAACGGCGCCTCGAATGGCAGGAACAGCCATTTGCCCTCACGCCGTCCGGTAAACATCGCGGGCTTGCCGTCGGCACTGATCGGGAAATTGGGGCGCGAATTTACCGGATCATTGTTGATGTGCATGACATCGACGGTCTCGCCCGACCACGGGTTGGCCCATTGGCGGGCGATCTGCCCGGTCTTGGGGTCGAGGTAGAACAGCACTTCACGGCTGACGAGCCGGTAGCCCTTGCCGCGCACCGGATCGGTCACCGCGACGCACTGGCGCACATTCATCCCCTCGGCGAGGAACAACAGCCGGTCGGGTTCGCCCGCAACCCGCGAATAGATTTTGCCCGAGAAATGATAGACCGCCTGCTTGCCGTCGGCTTCGCCGCACTGGACACGTTTGGAAATCTCGAAGGCGTCAGCGGGGACGGCGGGGTCGAGCATCCGGGCCGAGGCGGCCGAACTTGTTACAGCGGTGCCGAGCGCCACAGTTGCCAGCAAGGCAAGTTTCACGAATTTCATTGCGGTTTCTCCTCTGGAACAGTGTCGATGGTACAACTGGCCTGCATCCAGCGCAGGTTGATGCCGATCATTTTGGCGCTGGGGTCCGCCCAGCTGTAGCTGACCGCCTTTTCTGGCGCGTCAGCCTTGTGGACATAGAGCACGAGGCTGGGGCGGCTCGGCCCGCTCGGCCAGATGACGTTCCGCATCCGCAACACGACTGCGGGCGCACTGGTCGTGCCGCCGCCGAAACGTACCCGTCCGCCCTGATCGTGCAATTTCAAATCGCGCGCACCCGCCCAGTCGTCGCTGCCATCCGCCTTTTTGGCTGCTTTCGGGGCCGCGCCCCAGCACGTCGCGGTGCGCGCGCGGCGCAGTTCGGTCACCCGCCCGTCGTTCAGCGTCATGCGGACACGACCCGCTGTAGCGGATGGCATCAGCCCCTTGTACGCGGTCGCCCCCACGGCGTTACTAAATACATCGACGAAGGAAATTTTACCTGCGGGATCGACCGAAATACCAACCCACGGCGCGGCAGGGCGCTTGGCTTCCTTGTCGAAATAGACTTCTTCTTCGTTGGTATAGGTGCCTGGCAGCAGCGGCACGGCGGTCGCAACGACCGGCGCGGCCAGCAGTGCCAGCGCCCATCCGCGCGTCGCCCAGGATCCCCGCATCGCCTTTTCTCCCATGTTCGACAGGGCTAGACCGATTCGATAGAAAAGCAAATATGTCCGGACAACTTTTTGCGGGAGATAAGTCATGCGTTTGCTGCTGCTAGGCTTTTTGATGCTGCTTCCCGCTACGGTTGTCGCCGCCCGCGATACCCCCGATGGCACAACAATCCTTGCCCGTGCTGCCGAAGCGCACGGCGGTGACGGCTGGGCAAATGCGCGCACTCTGGTGCTTTCGGGGCGCGCGGTCTTCTGGGGGGCGACCGGCGCGACCCCGCGCAGCTCCGCCGACGATTACCGGATGTGGCGCGTCTTCGATCCGGGCCGCACTGCCGCACACAGCGCCGAGGGAAAAGTGCGGATCGTGTCGAAATCAAAGGGCGTGCAACAGTTCACGGTCGGCTTCGACGGCAACACGACATGGAACGAACGCGGCGTGATCCCCAAGGCTGAGGCCGCAGTGTTCTGGGCGTCCAACTTTGGCTTCGGCATCATCCGCCGTGCAGCCAACGTCGGGTTCAAGGCTGAACGCGTTGCCGACGACATCATCGGCCCTCACGCCCTTTACCAGGTCCGGCTGACCGACCCGACCGGCAGTGTCACCCTGTTCGGGATTGACCGGCGCAGTTCCGCGATCCGCACGATGGGATTTATGACGCCAAAGGGCTGGCACGTCCGCACCTATGACGATTTCGTCACCCTCAAAAACCCGCGCTGGTTGCAGGCGCGCGCCGTGACGCTCTATTACAATGGCGTGAAGGCCAACACGGTGTATTGGACAAGGACGGTCGTGAATGGTCCCGTCGATGACACGCTGTTTGCCCCGCCGAAGCCGTAATTTTTTGGAAAGTTTTTTGATGAGCCGCCTGCTGATTTTCGTCGATGAAGCCAATTTCGCGCGCAGCGCCCGCAATGCCGGGTTCCAGCCCGACCTGATTGCGCTTAAAAACTGGCTTGCCGACCCCGAAGTGGGCCGCAAGCTGATCGAGATGGTCGTCTATATTGGCCTGCCGCCCGACCGGCGGCCCGAGGATATGCCCGAAAGCTGGCGGCGGGCGTATGATTCAAAGCACCGAATGCGCCACGCACTCGAAAACAACGGCATCATGACGATCACATGGCGCGGCAAACAGCTGTTCAACAGCAACCCGCCCGCCTTTGCCGCCAACATCGACATGCTGATGGCGATGGACGCGCTCGAACTGTCGATCGAGGCAAAGCCCGACACTGTCGTGCTTGTGTCCGGCGACGGTGATTTCGCCTATCTCGCCACGAAGCTGCGCCGTCGCGGTATCCATGTCGAGGCCGCCAGCCTCCCGCAGGTGATGTCAGGCGAACTGAAACGCGCCGTCAACGAATTCATCGACCTGCGCGATTTCTTTGACGAGTGCGGCAAGCCGTTCATCGATTACCACGATGACGACAAGCACAATGATGACCGGCACGACGATGACAGGCACGACGCGGCAACCGATTCCGACGATTGACCTCAGCTTAGAGGCCTCAGCTCCCGCCCCACACCACTGCTTGCGCGACCACGACATGCTCGCCGTCGAACGTCGCAGCCGGCGAGCCATAGAGCTGGTACCCCTGCGCCAACGCCTCTGAGACCCGCGCGCAAAACGCATTGTCATCCTTGCCGGTCAGCAGGCGATAGACGAGCTTTCCTTCGGGCGGTGGGGTCTTGGTCATTTGCCGGTCTCTCCCAAATGTCGTTCCCAGTTCAACGCGTCACGCACGATGCCGTCAAGATCGGCACGCTGCGGGGTCCAGTCGAGCGTTGACAGGATACGCGCATTGTCCGCGACCAGTGCGTCAGGATCCCCCGCGCGCCGCCCCTCGTAACGCCGGTCAAGCTTCATATTCGTCACCCGGTCCACGGCATCGAGCACCTGGTTGACGCTGAAGCCGGTACCGTAACCGGCATTCGCGGTCAGGCAGTCACGCGGGTTCGCGATCAACCAGTCGAGCGCGGCGACATGGGCGTCAGCCAGATCGCTGACATGGATATAGTCGCGCACGCCGGTACCGTCCGGGGTCGCATAATCGGTGCCGAACACGCTGACTGACGCCCGCTTGCCGGTCGCCGCCTCTGCCGCAATCTTGATGAGGTGCGTCGCCCCCGCGGTCGATTGGCCGGTGCGGCCCTGCGGGTCTGCACCCGCGACGTTGAAGTATCGCAGCGCGGCATAGTTGATCGAGTGCGCGGCGGCGGTGTCGCGCAGCATCGCCTCGGTCATCAGCTTCGACATGCCATAGGGGTTGATCGGCGCCGTCGGCATGTCCTCGCGCACCGGCACGGTGTCGGGAATGCCATAGGTTGCCGCTGTCGAGGAAAAGATGAAATGCCCGACACTGCCCTTGACCGCGCTTTCGATCAGCGAGCGGCTGCGGACGGTGTTGTTGAGATAGTATTTCAGCGGGTCGCTAACTGATTCCGGCACCACCACCGACCCGGCAAAATGGATGATCGCGCCAATGCCGTGGTCACGGATCGCCGCCGCAACGGCCGCTTCGTCGTCGATGCTCGCTTCAACGAAAGGCACGTCGTCGGGCACGGCCCAGCGAAACCCCGTCACCAGATTGTCGATCACAACAACCGGGTAGCCCGCGTCGCGCAGCGCGAGGACGGCGTGGCTGCCGATATAGCCGGCCCCGCCGGTCACAAGCACGGTCGGTTTATCGGTCATTTGCGCGCCACCATCTTGAGCGTCCGAAAGTCTTTGTTCGCAGCGGCAACCGCCATCATGTACGACGTCGGGCGCTTCATCATCCCCTTTCCGTCGGGCAAACGCAGCCCGACGATCCCGGCGGCCTCGGCGACGAAATGCACGCAGTTGCGCTCATTCATCCGGTAGATGCTGCCAGGCTTTACAGCGTAACCGTCCACCAGCGCACGCAATCGCGCATAGACCGCGTCGGGCACGGTTACCGAATACAACCGATTGCTTGCCGCCATATAGCCTTTGGTCGTCAGGTCGATCCGCCCCGGCACCGGCCCCCACAATATGGCAGGGGTTATCGCTTTCGGGGTGAAGCCATAGCTTTCCTCGACCGGTTTTCCCTCAATCGTCCCCTTGATCGTGAAAAAAGCGTGCGGCAGTTCAAGACCCAGTTCGCGGGTCCAAAACCCAACCTCGATGTCGGCACGCGCCGTGGCAGGAAACAACCCCAGCAGCAGGGCGAAAACGACCGGCAGAAAGCGCAACATTATTTCGCGTACTCCCAAGACAAAACGGCTGGGCGCGGCTATGGCGGTGGCCACGGAACTTGTCGAGCGGTCGGGATTTATCCGCGCGACACGAAACCGCAACGACCCAACCTCAAACGGGTTGCCCTCCGGAACCGAAAGACCCCGCCTGCGATGCGCCTCGCCATCGACGTTCTGCTTGATTACGCCCTGCCCCCTGCTGACGAACCGACAGATGTGCTGTTGCAGGTCGAGGCGGCAGCAATGGCGGATCAGCGTATTGTTGCCGAGCGGCTGACGGCCACTTCGCCTGAACGCCTGCGTGCTGTCCGCGGCGAGGACGCCATCGGCCAGCGGACATGGGCCGCCGGGGTCGGGCGCTTCACCGCGCACTACACCGCCACCGTCGACATCGACCGTGCCGTGCCCGACATCATGCCGCTCGGCTCGACCCTGGCCCGCGATCTGCCCGGCCTCGTCCTCCCGTACCTCTTGCCCAGCCGTTACGTCGAAAGCCATTTGTTCGAGACCTTCGTCCACCGCCAGTTTGGCCATTTGATCGGCGGGGCAAAGGTTGTCGCGATGCGCGACTGGATCCGGCGCGAGCTCGCCTATGTGTCCGGCGCGTCGGACGGCTATACCACCGCCCAGGACACGTTTGTCCGGCGCGAGGGGGTGTGCCGCGACTATGCCCATCTGATGGCCGCGTTTGCCCGCGCCGCACTCATCCCGGCGCGGCTGGTCTCGGCCTATGCGCCCTTGGTCACCCCGCCTGATTTCCATGCCGTGGTCGAAGTGTGGCTCGACGGCGGTTGGCATCTGGTTGATGCAACCGGCATGGCCGACCCTGCCCATATCGCCCGCATCGCCATTGGCCGCGACGCGACCGACATCGCATTCATGACCGTGTTCGGTACCGCAACTTTTCTGGAGCAGCGCGTCTCGGTGGTGGCGGAACCGGACACGTCGCCCGCGGGTTAAAGGGGTCACGCAACAACGGACACCCGCCATGACCGATACCGAATTCACCCCGATCTCGACCGAACACCACCCCGCCCACCCTGAGGGGCAAGTTGCGATGCAGGACGAGGCGATTGTCCAGCGGCTTGAGGAAAATCCCGAAGACGCCGACGCCCAACTCGACGCCGCGCTCGATGCGTCGATGGACGGTTCCGATCCCATTTCGATCAGCCAGCCCGCCCGCGCCGCCGAGCCAGCGTCGACCGACGGACAGCACGGCGAAGCGCCCGAAGTCCGCAGCAACGCGTAGCAGATTCCGACATTATTCGGAGACACTCTGCGAATGACCGTTTTCCCTGTCCTGCGACAGTTAAGCTCCTGCTAACCCTAAAGGCGCATGATCGGGCGGTCCGTAGCGCGGGGCTGCGGCATGGTTGCGGAGTACAGGGCGATGGCGACAAGTGCGAAACCGGCCGACGGCGCAAGCACGCTGAACGAGCTGAAGGAGTTTGCGAGCTTCGACAAGGGCACGCAGCGCTACATCCGCCGCTCGCTCGACATTGGCTTTCAACGCACCGACGCCATCGGCCTGTGGTCGCGTGATCCGGTCGAAGCCGCCAGCATCAAGGCGCAGACCAAAGTCTATGGCCGCCTCGACAGCATCCGCGCGCAAGTGCCCGAGGACAGCGGCCTCGACCGCGTCGAACCGTTCATGGCCCCGCTGGTCACCATGTCGGCGTTTGATCTGGGCCAGGACCGCTTGTCAGGGTTCGCCGCCTATCGCTTTCTCTACGAACGCCTGATCGGTGCCGCCGCCCGACCGTGGCTTCCCGGTGCATTCTGTGCAGCAGCAGCACTCCCGCACCTCCACCCTGAAAAGCGGCGCGCGTTATTGCAGTCAATCAGCGAAGCCGCCGCCACCGCCCCGGGCTGGTCGAACCGCGAACCGGTGTTTTATCCCGAGTGGGTGGACAAGGTGGAGATGAGCGGGGCAGCGAATTAGGTCGTCGATTGCACCACGCACGATGGACCACTATGACAGTGTCATAGGAGGCCCCGATGAGCGTTCGCAGTGCTAAACCCGTTACCGTGACACTAGGCGCAATGAGCGAAGGAGCATCGCGCCGCGTTGCGACGGGTCAATATGCCTCGGTCAGCGAAGTCGTCCGCGCCGGCCTCCGTGCCCTCGACCGTGAGGAGACGGCGCTCGACACAATTATTAAGGCCCGCGTTGCCGAAGCCTTGGCCGACACCCGTCCCGCGGTCAGTCATGAGCAGGTTTTCGAAAAGCTGAGGCTGCGTCACGAAGCCCGGATGTCGCGTGACGCATAAGATCGTCTGGCGTCAAACGGCGCAGGGCGATCTCGAAAATCTCTATGACTGGATCGCCGGTCAGGCGGGCGGCGAGACCGCCTATGAGTACACCAGCCGGATCAAGGGACATGTCGACAAGTTGGCCGATCTGCCGGGATGGGGTGCCCCGCGCGAAGAGCTTGGTCCGGGCGTCCGGACGCTTGCCTATCGGCGGCGGACAGTGATTGCATATCTTGTGAAAGCCGAAAGCGTTGAAATTCTTGGCGTGTTCCATGGCGGACGGGCGGTAGTTGGAGCCTTCGACGAGTGAAAAAATGGAAATGGGAAATCAGCTAAACATTCCGCTTAGATCACTTTCCCCTACTGCGTCCGGCGCATCTCATCATACGTCGCTGGACCGATTACGAAGCCGATCTTCAAAACTGTGCAGAATCCGCGTTAGCGCAAACTTAAGATGACGTGGTTTGTGATTGCCTGCGCGCGCATGTTTGACCTGTTCGATTGCTTCCGACCTATACGCATGGCTGCCTGTCGAGTCGGTGAGTTTTTTTGCCACTTCCTCAATCGCAGTGACAAGAATCCATATTTCATCGCGTTGATTTCGGACCTTGAATATGGACTTGAGATTTTCAACCGTGGAGCCGATCGCTCTCAATGGCTTTGAGCGTGGCTCGAATTTCATCGGCACCATTTCAGCAGCCATGATCACCGCAAGCTGGGAATCCATCGGGCGCAGTTGACGGAGACGATCGTCCGCTTACTTGGCGATATCTTCCGGCGACTTGGCTGCTCCCATACCTACCCCCGCCCCACGACACTCTCCGGCAAATCCTTGCCGAATACGCGCTGGTAATATTCCGCCACCAGTGCCCGTTCCGCTTCGTCGCACTTGTTCAGGAAGCTTAGCCGGAACGCGAAGCCGACGTCTTTGAAGATCAGCGCGTTCTGGGCCCAGGTGATCACCGTGCGCGGTGACATCACGGTCGAGATATCGCCGTTGATGAAGCCCTGCCGCGTCAGCTCCGCGACCTTGACCATGTTGTCGACCTCGGCCTTGCCGCCGGGGTTGTCGTATTCGCCGCTCTTCGCCAGCACGATCTGTGCTTCGACGGCGGCGGGCAGATAGTTGAGCGTGACGACGATGTTCCAGCGGTCCATCTGGCCCTGGTTGATCTGTTGCGTACCGTGATACAGCCCGCTGGTATCGCCCAGCCCGACCGTGTTGGCGGTGGCGAACAGGCGGAAATACGGGTTCGGGCGGATGACGCGGTTCTGGTCGAGCAGGGTCAGCTTCCCCTCGGTTTCCAGCACGCGCTGGATCACAAACATCACATCGGGGCGGCCCGCGTCATATTCGTCGAAGACCAGCGCGGTCGGGGTTTGCAGCGCCCATGGGAGCAACCCCTCGCGGAACTCGGTAATCTGCTGCCCGT
The DNA here is from genome assembly GCA_031386545.1 of Sphingomonadales bacterium. Classification (GTDB taxonomy): domain Bacteria; phylum Pseudomonadota; class Alphaproteobacteria; order Sphingomonadales; family Sphingomonadaceae; genus Sphingomonas_O. The sequence continues at coordinate 10,423 of JANNCK010000142.1, read as the reverse complement.
CCTTGAGCACGATCGCATCACGGCCAACGAGGTCGATGCGACTGATATGCGCGTCGAGGTTGATACGGATACACGGCCATTTCAGGCGCGCGGCGACTTGTTCGATGTGCGTCGATTTGCCGGTGCCGTGGTAGCCCTGCACCATCACGCGGCGGTTGAACGCGAACCCGGCAAGGATCGCGAGCGTGGTGTCGCCGTCGAAGACATAACTCGGGTCCATGTCGGGCACGCGCTCGTCGGCCTCGCTGAACGCGGGGACCATCATGTCGGTGTCAATGCCGAACATCTCGCGCACGCTGACCTTTAGGTCGGGCGCGTCCATCACGGTGGCTTCGCGGCTGTCGGGCTGGACGTTGGGTATATCGGTCATGATCGGTCTTCCGGTGAAACTGGATAACGCAGTGCGAACGGATTCGTCCCCCGTCAAGCGACCTGATACGCTTTCACGCATCGACTCGAGTGGAGAGGAGCGCAACAATGGAACGGCAACCCGATCAGGGACCGACCACCGGCCTGACCCCGCACATCACCATCCGCGACGCGCGCGCCGCGGAGGCCATTGATTTCTATATCAAGGCATTTGGCGCGACCGAGGCGCGGCGGATGGTCGGGCCGGACGGCAAGCGGCTGATGCACGCGCACCTGATCGTCAACGGAGCATCGCTAATGCTGAATGACGATTTCCCGGAATATAGCGGTGCGGCAGATGTCGGCAGCGGACCGCCGCTGGGCGTGACATTGCACCTGCAGGTCGATGATGCCGACGCGTGGTTCGCACGCGCGGTGGCGGCAGGGGCCACGGCTTCGATGCCGCTGGAAAATATGTTCTGGGGTGACCGCTACGGGCAGGTTACCGACCCGTTCGGCTATCGCTGGTCGATTGCTACCCCTGTCACAGACGGAGACACTTGATGGCTTATATCGACGGTTTTGTCGCATCGGTACCCAGCGGCGACAAAGACAAGTTCATCGCCCACGCAAAGACGGTGGACGCACTATTCCTAGAATTCGGCGCGAACCGGGTGGTTGAGGGCTGGGGCGATGACGTCAACCACGGCACCCTCACCGATTTCTATCGCGCGGTTCAGGCACCGGCGGACGAAACCATCGTGTTCAGCTGGATCGAATGGCCCGACAAGCCAACGCGCGATGCGGCCATGGCAAAGATGATGGCGGACGAACGGATGCAGGGGCCGATGCCGTTCGATGGCAAGCGCATGATCTATGGCGGGTTTGACCCCGTTTTCATCGCTGAGAAATAACATACCGGGATCGAGTGGTTTATACCGGTCGGCGATCTACAGGGTGCAATGTTTGCCTTGGAACGCTCGCCGTCATTAGCAAGGAAGGGAATTGGCGTTGACCCATGCAACATTGTGCCTGTGGTACGAAGGCGATGCCGAAGCCGCCGCGACCTTTTATGCCGCGACCTTTCCCGACAGCCATGTCAGCGCGGTCCACCGCGCACCGGGCGATTATCCCGACGGCAAAAAGGGGAAAACGCTGACCGTGGAGTTCACAATTCTCGGCATCCGCTGCATCGGTCTCAACGGCGGACCGATGTTCAAGCACAGCGAGGCATTTTCGTTTCAGATTGCGACCGCCAATCAGGCCGAGACCGACCGTTACTGGGATGCGATCACCGGCAATGGCGGCACAGAAAGCCAGTGCGGCTGGTGAAAGGACAAATGGGGCCTGTCGTGGCAGATCACGCCGACCGTGCTGACCGATGCGATGGCAGCTGGCGGTGAAGCGGCTGCGCGTGCGTTTCAGGCGATGATGGGGATGAAGAAAATCAACGTCGCCGCAATCGAGGCGGCGGTGCGGGGAGAGGGCTGATGCGTAGGATTATCGGCAGCGCGTTCATCTCGCTCGACGGCGTCATACAGGGACCAGGTGGCCCGACCGAGGACCCGACCGGTGGCTTCGGCGAAGGCGGCTGGGTGTTCAAAATCTGGGACGAGGGCGTCAACGAGGTGATCGACGGGTTGTTTTCGCGCGACTACGACCTGCTGCTGGGACGCCGGACTTATGACATCTTTGCCGCCTATTGGCCCTATGTGGACGGCGAAGGTGCCGCGATGGGCGATGCGTTTACCGCAGCGAACAAATATGTGCTGACGCGCGGGAGCCAGCCGCTCGACTGGGCGCACAGCCATCGGCTGGCTGGCATCGACGATGTCGCGGCGCTCAAACAGGGAGATGGCCCTGATCTCGTCATTCAGGGATCAGGCATGATCTATCCGGGGCTGCTCGCCGCCGGATTGATCGACCAGCTGACGCTGATGATTTTCCCGGTGACGCTGGGCACGGGCAAACGGCTGTTCGGTGACGGGACAACTGTAGCCATGTTGAAGATGGTCGATCACAAGGTGACGGCCAACGGCACCGTGATCGCAACCTATGAACCCGGTGGCGCACTCCCGCCCTATCCGCCCTACGGACCAGAACCGAGTACAAGCGCGCGTGAGGCAGAACGCCAGCGGCTGATAGCCGAGGGCAGCTGGTGATCGAACTGTCCGTCACCCGCTTCATTACTGCACCGCCGGAAAAAGTGTGGGACGTAATGGCCAACCGCATTGAAGAATGGTGGTGCCCCAAGCCGTGGCGCGCCAAATTCGCCACGCTCGAACGCCGCGCGGGCGGCACATCGGACTGCACCATGTATGGCCCCGACGGCGAAGTGCACCCGCATCCGGGCACCGTGCTGGCATGGGATGAGGGGCGACGCTTTGCCTTCACCGATGCCATTGTCGGTGATCTCGAACCGGCCGGACCGTTCATGATCGGCATCTGGTCGGTTGAAACAGAGGCGGACGGGACGCGCTACACCGCCTGCACCCGGCACTGGACGGCAGAAGACAGCGCGCGTCACGCCGAGATGGGGTTCGAACTTGGCTGGGCCGCGTGCGCCGACCAGCTCAAAGCGCTGTGCGAAGCCGGATGACGAGCTTTGTCGCGTTACTGCGCGCCGTGAACGTCGGCGGCACAGGCAAGCTGCCGATGGCCGATCTTCGTGCGATGGGCGAAGCACTCGGGTTCGCGCGCGTCCGCACCTTCATCGCCAGCGGCAATCTGTTGTTCGACAGCGAACTGCCCGAGGACGAGACCAAGGCGCGGCTCGAAGCGCGGCTTGCTGCCTATGCCGGCAAGCGTGTGCCGGTGCTGGTCCGCACGGCCGCCGAACTCGCCGCGATTGTCGCCGCCGATCCGTTTCCCGACGCGCATGGCAGCCGCCATATGGTCTTCTTCTACGACACACCGCCGCCGCCCAACCTGATCGCCGGGTGCCGCGACGTGCAAGGCGAGCGGCTGGCACTGGGGACTCGCGAACTGTTTGTCGATTATGGCGACGGCATCCGCTTCACCAAGCTCAAGATCGCAGGGAAGGAAGACCGGACGGGCCGCAACATGAACACGGTGAAAAAGCTGGCTGCAATGACTGCCTAAGCAAACGCCGCCGCGCCTTTCAATCGTTGATAGGCAGCGATGACCTCGCCCAGCGCCTTTTCATGGCTACGATCACCACCGTTGCGGTCGGGGTGATAGCGGCGGACGAGGTCGGAATAGCGGACCCGCAGCGCCCGGCGGTCAGCATCGACCTCAAGCTCCAGTGTTTTCAGGTCGCGGCGCTGTTCGCCCGACAGCACGCGCCCGTCCTTGCGTTCTTGGGGCGTGCTGCGGCGGAACCGGCCCGAAATCGCATCGAACGGGTCATTGAAATCGGCCCAGCGCGGGGGCTGGTCGCCACCTGCGGTGGAGAACGCCCGCGTCTCGCGCTCCCACCCCGCCATCGGGCGCTGCTGTTCCACGATCTCGTCGGGCGACATGCCGGTGAAGTAATTATACCGCGTGTTGAAGTCGCGGACATGGTCAAGACACAGCCAGCGCCATGCCCCCGGCCCGTCGAAGTTTCCCGGAGCAAGCGGCGCGCGAAACTCGCCCGGCTCACGGCAACCCGCCTCACTACAGGGGGCGTCACGATCGACCCGGCCATGAAAGCGGGTGCGGGGGCGAAAAGGCTCGGCGCTCAAAGTTACTCTCGCAAGTCGATAATCGGCGTATATAGGGAGGATGGATGTTCCCGCAAAAGGCCCGATGGCCCCAAAGATTCAGGACGAGATCGAAAACCGGTTGATTGCGGCGTTCGCCCCGACCCGCCTCATCGTCTCAAACGACAGCGCCAAGCACAGCGGCCACAGCGGTGACGACGGCAGTGGCGAATCGCATTTCAGCGTGACCCTCGAAAGCACCGCCTTCACCGGCGTCGCACGCCTCGAACGGCAACGTATGGTCAACCGCGCGCTTGGCGACCTGCCGGGGCAACGTGTCCACGCGCTTGCTATCAAGGCGCAGGCCCCCAATGATAAGGTAGCTGGAGAATAGAATGACGACCTTGAAGACCGAAAGATTTGCCCTGCCCACTGGCGTCGAACTCGACGTCACCCACGGTGGTCCCGACGGCGCACCCGCGATCTTTTTTCTGCACGGCTTTCCCGAAAGCGCGCGAACGTGGCGGCATCAGCTCGAAGCCTTGTCAAATGACTACCGTGTCTTCGCCCCCGACCAGCGCGGTTTTGCGCGGTCGTCGAAGCCCAAGGGCGTCGAGAATTACACGCATGACAAGCCCATCGCAGACTTGATTGCGCTGGCCGATGCGCTGGGCATCGACCGTTTCACGCTGGTCGGTCACGACTGGGGCGGCGCGATTGCATGGGCAGCCGCACTTGCACATCCCGACCGGATCGAGCGGCTTGCCATCGTCAACGCGCCGCACCCGCTCGTTTTTCAGCGTTCGACGTTCGACGACATGGGCCAACGCGAGGCGTCGCAATATATCCGCGCCTTCCGCGTGCCGGGCATGGAACATTACATCGCGAACGACCTCGAAAATTTCTTCGACAAGACCTTCAAAGGACATTTCGACCTCAGCTTTTCGGACGAAGAAAAAGCCGCATATCTCGACGAATGGGCACAGCCGGGCGCGGTCGAGGCGATGCTCAACTGGTACCGCGCCGCAACAATCATCGTGCCCGAAATGGACGCCACGCCGGAACGGCCCGCTTATCTGGATGCACCCTTCCCTGTCCTCGCCATGCCGGTGCTGGTCGTCTGGGGGATGCAGGACAAGGCGCTGACCCCGTCGCAACTGGTCGGGCTCGATGACTTGGTCACCGACCTCCGCATTGTCCGCGTTGCCGATGCGGGCCATTTCATCACATGGGAAAAGCCCGAGGCTGTCACCTCGGCATTACGGGAGTTTCTGCGTGGCTGATTATGACCTTCCCGACCACAGCCGCCGCCTGACGGCGCTGCGGGCGCAACTCGTTGCCAACGGACTCGACGGCTTCGTCGTGCCGCTGACCGACGAGCATATGAGCGAATATGTCGGCGATTATGCCAAACGGCTTGAGTGGCTGACCGGCTTCAAGGGGTCGGCTGGCGCTGGCGCGGTGCTGGCCGACAAGGCAGGCGTGTTTGTTGACGGGCGCTATACGCTACAGGTGCAGCAACAGGTCTCGGCCGCGCATTGGGACTATGTCGGCGTGCCGCAATCGAGCATCGCCGCATGGCTGGCGGCCCATGCCCCTGCGGGCGGAAGGATCGGGTACGACCCGTGGCTACATACCAAAAACTGGGTCGTGGAAACGAACGCGGCACTGGCAGTCAAGGGCGGCACATTGGTGCCAGTGGCGCGCAATCCGGTCGATAATGTCTGGGCCGACCAGCCCGTGATGTCCCCCGCCAAGGTCAAGGTTTATGACGCCGAACTTGCCGGACGCAGTGCCGCCGACAAACGTGCCGAAATTGCCGACTGGCTCAGCAACCAGGGCCTCGACGCGACAGTGATGACGGCGCTCGATTCAATCGCGTGGACGTTTAACCTGCGCGGTGATGACGTGACGCATACGCCGGTCGGGCTCGCCTTTGCGATCCTCCATGCGGATGCGACCGCAGATTTGTTCGTCGCGCCCGAGAAAATCGACGAGGCGGTACGCGCGGCGCTGGGCAATGGCGTGCGCCTGCACGACCGTGATGCGTTCGCGCCGATGCTTGCGACACTATCGGGCAAACGCATCGCCAGCGACCCCGAACGTGCCGTCGTCGCGGTGTTCGATGCGCTGGCCAAGGGCGGGGCAAAGATCGTCGAGGCCCGCGATCCGGCGGTACTGGCAAAAGCGATCAAGAACCACGCCGAACAGGGCGGTTCGCGCGCCGCCCACGCCCGCGACGGCGCGGCGCTATCACGCTATCTGCACTGGCTGTCGGTCGAGGCACCCACGGGGGCACTGACCGAAATCACCGCGTCGGACCAGCTTCGCGCATTCCGCGAGGCGACCGGCAAACTGCTTGATCTCAGCTTTGACACCATCTCCGGCGCTGGGCCGCACGGCGCAATTATGCACTATAAGGCGAGCGCCGAGACCGACCGCCGTATCGAACCGTCGTCGGTTTATCTGTGCGACAGCGGGGCGCAATATGCCGACGGCACCACCGACGTGACGCGGACGATCTGGGTTGGCCCCGGCTCGCCGCCCGCCGAAGTTCGTGACCGCTTCACCCGCGTGTTGAAGGGGCATATTGCGATTGCCACCGCCGTTTTTCCTGACGGCACTAATGGCGGGCAAATCGATGCTCTTGCCCGTCAATTTCTGTGGGCAGCGGGTTGTGACTACGCCCACGGCACCGGCCACGGCGTCGGAGCGTTCCTTGCCGTGCATGAAGGGCCACAACGGATTGCCAAACCTGGCGGCGGACAGCCCGGCACGGCGGAACCGCTGCGTGCGGGCATGTTCCTGTCGAACGAGCCGGGATATTATAAGCCCGACCATTACGGCATCCGTATCGAAAACCTCGTGCTGGTCGAGGACCGCGTGATCGCGGACGGAGACATGGCGATGCTGGGTTTTGAAACGCTGACTTTCGCACCCATCGACAAGGCGATGATCGACGCCACGCTGTTGAACGCCGACGAGCGGGCGTGGCTGGATGGCTATCATGCGGACGTGCTGCGGATCGTCGGGTCGCAGTTGGAGGGGGACGCGCTGGCATGGCTCAAAAATTGCTGCACGCCCCTCGAAACTTAGGGCAGCGTTAGGGAAGGCCGCGCTAAGCCATCGTCGGGCAGGCGAGGGACGCTACCAATGTACAAGGCCGGTATGGCAGGAACGGCGGTCGTCGCACTCGGGACGGCGGTTTATGTTGTCGCGCCGTACGAAAACGGCAAAGTCTATTCCCTGCCCGAAGCCGAAGTGTACCAGCGGCTGATCGACATGCCCCTGCCGCCCGAACTGGCCAAAACCGTACACGACATCCCCGGTGCCGACCTCGACGTGGAAGCTATCCCGGGCGAGGGCGTACGCTATTCATTGCGCCAGAACGGCACGATGGCGCTGCGCATGATCGCACGCGTTACGGCGGAGAGCGTCAGCACGACGCGGGTCAAGGTTGATTTCGAAGTCGGCGACCTCGTCGCGCTCGAACGCGACCGCCCGGGCAGCGGCGCACGCGAGATCAAGGCGCTCGAAGGCGACCCCATCATTCAGGGCATGGTCCGGATCGCGCTTCAGGAACAGATCTCGTCCACACTCGAAGGACGCCCCTATGACAAACGCAAGGTTCATCGCGAGGCGACGATCTTTGCCGCGAGCAACCCCGCCGCCATTGCCGCGCTCAAATCAAAGCTGTCCGCCGCTGAATATGATGCCCGCGTCGCGCGCCTGCAAATGTCGGACGAGGATCGCGAAGAAACCTATCGCCGCGACGTCACTGACCGGCGCGACTGGGTCAATCGCAGCGCGCGCGCCGGACGGCCGATGATGAACGCGCGCCCGATGACTGACCTGTCCGAATATAACCGGCGGTAGCCGGCACGCGATTACGCCGATGTTTCTGCGTCTGTCGCCAGCACCCGTACCCTTGGCAGGCCAAGCTTAAGCGCCATTCCGGCCCCGGCCAGCGCGAATCCCGCGCCCCACATCACGCCACCGATAACATCGCTCGGCCAGTGAACGCCCAGCATTGGGCGGGTCGCTGCAATCGCCAACGCCAGCCCCAAGGCGGGCCAGCGCAGCCAGCGTTCGCGCATCAGCAACGCCGCGCCGAACAGGATCACCATCGCACCGCCCGCATGACCGCTGGGGTAGCTTAAATCCGATGCGTGATCGAACCACGGCGACAGCTGCGGTCGCGGGCGGGCATAAGCAATCTTGGCGAGCGTGTGGCCCGCAATCGAGATTGCAACGGTAACGAAATAGATCGCCGCCGAACGCCAGCAATGCCGCGCGATGAACAGAATGCAGATAAGCACAACGAACCCGCTGCGCGGATCGGGATCGCCGAGACTGGTGACAAATTGCGCGGCGGTAACCAGCCACGTCGGCGATGCGTCAGTCAGCGCAACAGCGCGCATGACCGGGACGTCGAACCACAGCAGCCACCCCGCCATGACCGCGAAGCCAAGCAGGATCGCGCTCGCAATCAGCACCGCGCCTGATGCAATCCGTCGGCTCAACGGCCTTTCACCACCGTTCCCCCCTTGATGACCACCGCGACCTGCTCCAGCACACGGACATCACGCAAGGGGTCGCCATCGACGGCGATCATGTCGGCATAGCGACCGACCGCAATCACGCCGACATCCTTTTCGCGGCCCAGCGCCTGTGCGGCGTTGCGCGTTGCGGCCTGGATCGCCTGCAGGGGCGTCATCCCATAATCGACCATCGTCTTGAATTGCCTGCCGACCAACCCGTGCGGCATCACGCCTGCGTCGCTGCCGAACACCATCTTGACGCCCGCGCGCACGGCTTTGCGGAAATTGTCGCGCTGGATTTGCGCGATTTCGCGGTCCTTGCGGAGGTTGTCGGGCAGGACGCCGTTCTTCGCGCCCTCAGCCTGGGTGTAGTCGGTGTTGAAAATATCCATCGAGAACCACACCGGGCGGACGCGCGCGACGGCGAGGCGGATGCCCTCGTCATCGACCAGACTTGCGTGCTCAATTGTGTCGATCCCGGCGCGGATCGCCGCCTTGATGCCGTCACCGCCGTGCGCGTGCGCCGCAACCTGCAGACCCCATTGATGCGCCTCGTCGGCGATGGCGCGGAGTTCGGTTTCGCTGACCTGTTGCTGGCCGGGTTCGGTGTTGCGGCTGAACACGCCGCCGGTTGCGCAGACCTTGATGACTTCGGCCCCGTATTTGCGCTGGCGGCGGACCTGATAGCGGAATTCTTCGACCCCGTCGGCGACGCCCTCTTCCTTCTTCGGCTTTTCAAGGCTGGGCGGCAGGAAGGTCGAGTCGCAATGCCCGCCGGTCGCACCCAGCGCATGGCCTGCGGGGACGACGCGCGGCCCGACCGTGTAACCATTGTCGATGGCTTGCTTCAGCCCGATGTCGTTACGGTTGCCAGACCCGACATTGCGGACTGTCGTGAACCCGGCATCGAGCATCGCGCGTGCATTGCCGACCGCCGTCATACCAAAGAAACTGTCGGTGAATTCCAGCCCGCGATAGCCGCCGATGTCGGCGGGTGAATCGAGATGGACGTGCATGTCGATAAGGCCGGGCAGCAGCGTCTTGTCACCCAGATCGACGACCTTTGCCTCGCCGCTCAGCCGCACCGTCCGCGAATCGGCAATGCCGGTGACGCGCCCGTCGGTGACGGTGACGAGCGGAAATTCGACGACGCGGCCGGTCTCGACGTCAATCATGCGCGCGGCGCGGAAGTGGACGGTTTCGGCGAGCGCCGGCGCGGCGAGGCTGAAAACGGAAACGGCGGTGAGCAACAGGCGCATGGAAATCCCCTTTATGGTTGGGGACAGCTTAGCGGGGCGCGTGACGAGGGGAAGTGTCTCCCAGCTAAAGAACACCGTCATGCTGAACTTGTTTCAGCATCCACCCGTCCGCACAAACGGTGGCACCGGCGGAGGGGTGGACCCTGAAACAAGTTCAGGGTGACGGCCCCAGGGGCCGTCAGAAATGCAACGCTCGCCCGTACGCGCTCAGCACGCTTTCGTGCATCATTTCGCTGAGCGTCGGATGCGGGAAGACCGTGTTCATAAAATCGGTTTCGACCAGCTCCGCCGTCTTGCCGACGGTATAGCCCTGGATCAGCTCGGTTACTTCCGCGCCGATCATGTGCGCGCCGAGCAGTTCGCCGGTTTTCGCATCAAACACCGTTTTCACAAACCCTTCGGCCTCGCCCAGCGCAATGGCCTTGCCGTTACCGATGAAGGGGAATTTGCCGACGCGGACGTCGTGGCCCGCTTCCTTGGCTTTGGCTTCGGTCAGGCCAACCGACGCGACCTGCGGGTGGCAATAGGTGCAGCCCGGGATGTTGAGCGGGTCCATCGCGTGCGGGTGCAGCCCGGCAATGGCCTCGACCGCGATCACGCCTTCATGGCTCGCCTTGTGCGCGAGCCACGG
>JANNCK010000137.1:0-7932 GCA_031386545.1 Sphingomonadales bacterium | reverse complement strand
CCGAAGTGCTGCAGCGCGGGTTCAACATGTCTTTGGAGACGTTCGCGCGTGGATAATTCCGGCGGTATTCAGGCTAGCCTTGCAGGGCGTTACGCAGCCGCGCTGTTTGATCTCGCGCGTGAGGGCAAGAGCATCGACGCGGTCGAGACAAGCCTCAAGACGCTCGAATCGGCGCTCGATCAATCGGCTGATCTCAAGCGTCTGGTCACCAGCCCGCTCGTCGGTCGCGGTCCTGCCGCTACCGCGATCAAGGCGGTTGGTACGACGCTCAAGCTCGACACGCTGACCGTGAACTTTCTCGGCGTGCTCGCGCAGAACCGCCGCCTGCGTCAGGCCCCTGCTGTTATTGCCGCGTTCCGCGCCATGGCTGCGAACCACCGCGGCGAAACGACCGCGCAGGTCACGACGGCGCATCCGCTGAGCGCCGATCAGGTGACGGCGCTGAAAGCCAAGCTCAAGACCCGTGTTGGCCGCGACGTCGCGGTCGACATGAAAACCGACCCCGCGATTCTCGGCGGCCTGATCGTCAAGATCGGCAGCCAGATGATCGACGGGTCGATCCGCACAAAACTGAACACCCTCGCGCATGCGATGAAAGGCTGAGTTAGAACGATGGATATCCGCGCCGCCGAAATCTCCCGCGTTATCAAGGACCAGATTGCGTCCTTCGGCACGGAAGCCGAAGTTTCCGAAACCGGACAGGTGCTGTCGGTCGGCGACGGTATCGCGCGTATCCACGGCCTCGACAATGTCCAGGCCGGTGAAATGGTCGCGTTCGCCAATGGCGTGCAGGGCATGGCGCTCAATCTTGAGGCCGATAACGTCGGCGTCGTGATTTTCGGGTCGGACGCGGAAATCAAGGAAGGCGACGTCGTCAAGCGGACCGGCACGATTGTGGACGTCCCGGTCGGCAAGGGCCTGCTGGGGCGCGTCGTCGATGGTCTGGGCAATCCGATTGATGGCAAGGGGCCGATTGTCAGCGACCAGCGCAGCCGCGTTGAAGTGAAGGCACCTGGCATCATCCCGCGCAAATCAGTGCATGAGCCCGTGCAGACCGGCCTGAAGGCGCTCGACGCGCTCGTTCCCGTCGGTCGCGGCCAGCGCGAACTCATCATCGGCGATCGCCAGACCGGTAAGACCGCTGTCGCCATCGATACCTTCATCAACCAGAAGGCCGGCCACGCGCAGGATGACGAGAGCAAGAAACTCTACTGCATCTATGTCGCCATCGGGCAGAAGCGGTCGACGGTGGCGCAAATCGTCCGCGCACTCGAAGAAGCGGGCGCGATGGAATATACCATCGTCGTCGCCGCGACCGCGTCCGAGCCTGCCCCGCTGCAGTTCCTCGCACCCTACACCGGCTGCGCGATGGGCGAATATTTCCGCGATAACGGGATGCACGCGCTGATCGTTTATGACGATTTGTCGAAGCAGGCGGTCGCCTATCGCCAGATGTCACTGCTGCTGCGTCGCCCGCCGGGCCGCGAAGCCTATCCCGGCGACGTGTTCTATCTGCACAGCCGTTTGCTCGAACGTGCAGCCAAGCAGAATGACGCGAACGGGAATGGTTCGCTGACCGCGCTGCCGATCATCGAAACACAGGCTGGCGACGTGTCGGCCTACATCCCGACCAACGTGATTTCGATCACCGACGGCCAGATATTCCTCGAAACCGACTTGTTCTATCAGGGTGTTCGTCCCGCCATCAACGTGGGTCTGTCGGTTTCGCGCGTCGGTTCCGCCGCGCAGACCAAGGCGATGAAGAAGGTCAGCGGCTCGATCAAGCTCGAGCTCGCGCAATACCGCGAAATGGCGGCGTTCGCGCAGTTCGGCTCGGATCTCGACGCCTCGACCCAGAAGCTGCTCAATCGCGGCGCACGCCTGACCGAGCTGCTCAAGCAGAAGCAGTATGCGCCGATGCCATTCGAGGAGCAGACCGCGTCGATTTTCGCCGGCGTGAACGGCTATCTCGACAGCATTCCGGCGACCGACGTGACGCGCTACGAGGAAGCGATGCTTGCGGATCTTCGCGCGAACCATGCTGGCGTGCTCAAGACGATCCGCGATACGGCGGACTTGGGCGACGAAGCTAAGACGGGGCTGAAAGCCGCGCTCGATGCGTTCGCGAAGACGTTTGCGTAAGTAAATGGCGAGCCTCAAGGCCCTTAAAATGCGGATCGGCTCGGTGAAGTCGACGCAGAAAATCACCAAGGCGATGAAGATGGTCGCCGCTGCGAAACTGCGCCGCGCGCAGGAAGCTGCGGTTGCCGGGCGTCCCTATGCCGAGCGTCTCGAAGCCGTGATGTCGTCGCTCGCGGCCAAGGTCACGGTCAGCGAAAGCAGCCCGAAACTGCTCGCGGGCACCGGCAAGGATCAGGTTCACCTGATCGTCGTCGCAACCTCCGAACGCGGCCTTGCGGGTGCGTTCAACACCAACATCGTCCGTGCCGCACGGGCCAAAGCGGTCGAGCTGGAAGCCGCGGGCAAGACCGTGCGTTTTTATCTGGCGGGCAAGAAGGGGCGCGTGCTGCGGCGCTTCTACCCAAAACAAATCCTGCACGATCAGGAAGTCGGCCACATCAAGAACGCCGCCTTCACCGACGCACAGATCGTCGCCACCGACCTGATCTCACGCTTCGAGGCCGGCGAATACGACGTCGCGCACCTGTTCTTCGCCAAATTCCGCTCGGCGCTGGTGCAGGAACCAACCGGCATCCAGATCATCCCCGTGCCGCTCGCGCCCGTCGCGGTCGCAGTGCCGGTCGGTGCACAGGCAGCGGTCGACTACGAACCCGATGAGGAAACCATCCTCGCCGACCTCCTCCCCCGCAACGTCGCGATCCAGATTTTCCGTGCGATGCTTGAAAACGCCGCATCCGAACAAGGCAGCCGCATGACCGCCATGGACAATGCGACACGCAACGCGGGCGACATGATCAATAAGCTGACGGTGCTCTACAACCGCACCCGTCAGGCCGCGATCACGACCGAACTCATCGAAATCATTGCTGGCGCGGAAGCGCTGTAGCAAAAACAATGACCTGGCGCAGAAGCGCTCTAGTTAGACTTGAAAGCAGGAACCGACATGGCAACCGCAGCCCCCACCACCAAGAAGCCCGCCGCCAAGAAGGCAACCGCACCCAAGGCTGCGGCAACCGCATCCGCGCCCGTCCAGACGTCGAACAATATCGGCGCGATCTCGCAGATCATCGGCGCGGTCGTCGATGTGACCTTCGAGGATCAGCTGCCCGCAATTCTGTCGGCGCTTGAGACGTTCAACAACGGCAACCGCATCATCCTCGAAGTCGCGCAGCATCTCGGCGAGAACACTGTCCGCACCATCGCGATGGACGCGACCGAGGGTCTGACCCGCGGCCAGCGCGTGACCGACACCGGCTCGCAAATCCGTATGCCGGTCGGCCCGATGACGCTGGGCCGCATCATGAATGTGATCGGCGAGCCGATCGACGAGCGCGGCCCCATCGGGGCGACGCAGACCGCGCCGATCCACGCGAAGGCCCCCGAGTTCGTCGACCAGTCGACTGAAAGCGCGATTCTGGTCACTGGCATCAAGGTCATCGACCTGCTCGCGCCCTATGCGCGCGGCGGCAAGATCGGCCTGTTCGGCGGCGCGGGCGTCGGCAAGACGGTGCTCATCCAAGAACTCATCAACAACATCGCCAAGGGCCACGGCGGCGTGTCGGTGTTCGCCGGCGTCGGTGAGCGCACGCGCGAAGGCAATGATCTCTACCACGAATTCCTCGACGCGGGCGTCATCGCCAAGGATGCCGACGGCAATCCGACGCCCGAGGGATCGAAGGTTGCACTGGTGTTCGGCCAGATGAACGAGCCGCCGGGTGCCCGCGCCCGCGTCGCACTTTCGGGTCTGACCATCGCCGAATATTTCCGCGACGTCGAAGGCCAGGACGTGCTGTTCTTCGTCGACAACATCTTCCGCTTTACGCAAGCCGGTTCGGAAGTGTCGGCGCTGCTCGGCCGCATCCCGTCGGCGGTGGGTTATCAGCCGACGCTGTCGACCGATATGGGCGCGCTGCAGGAACGCATCACCTCGACCAACAAGGGGTCGATCACGTCGGTGCAGGCGATCTACGTCCCTGCGGACGATCTCACCGATCCGGCCCCAGCCACGTCGTTTGCCCACTTGGACGCGACGACCACGCTCAACCGCGCGATTTCCGAACTCGGCATCTATCCCGCCGTCGATCCGCTCGACTCGACGTCGCGCGTGCTGACGCCTGCCGTCGTCGGACAGGTGCATTACGACACTGCCCGCCGCGTCCAAGAAACGCTGCAGAAGTACAAGTCGCTGCAGGACATCATCGCCATTCTCGGCATGGATGAGCTGAGCGAGGAAGATAAGCTGATCGTCAGCCGCGCGCGCAAGATCCAGAAGTTCTTGTCGCAGCCGTTCCACGTCGCCGAGGTCTTCACCGGCATCAGCGGCAAGTTTGTGCAGGTCGAGGACACGGTGAAGTCGTTCAAGGCCGTCGTCGATGGCGAGTACGATCATCTGCCAGAGGCCGCGTTCTACATGGTCGGCGGCATCGAAGAAGCCGTTGCCAAGGCGCAGAAGCTGGCAGAGGACGCCTAAATGTTGACCTTCGAACTCGTCACCCCCGAGCGCGCGGTGCTGAGCACCTCGGCCTATATGGTCGAGCTGCCCGGCAGCGAGGGCGACTTCGGCGTGTTCGAAGGGCATTCGCCCGTAATGACGACAATCCGTGACGGCGAAGTCCGGGTCTATGCCAGCGCGGGAGCCACACCCCAGCGGATTACTGTTGCGGGCGGCTTTGCCGAAATCACCGCGACTGGCCTGACCTTGCTCGCCGAGCAGGCGACCGTTGCCGCTTAAGACGTGGCGCTACTGCCCCATCGGTGAGTAGCTGAACGCAATTGCTCGGCTCCCGTCGATCCGTGCGACTTCGGCTTTTAACAATTTGCCTTCGCGCCAGTATCGTACGCGCTGAGGGTAATCATGCGCCGTATTGGCGAATGTGATCGACGTGGGGGTTTGCTCAACGGCGGTAAACTTCGTCGCAGGCACACCGCGCGGCATCGCCCAAAAGGCCAGCTTGCCCGTCTCGTCATAACCCACCCGCGTCGATTCCCACATAATCAACCGGTCACCACGGCCAATACGCGCCGCACCGATCATGATCTTGCCGCGGGGCGGCGTCCAATATTCGTCGCCCCAGCGTTCACCGTTTTTCATTTCCCACGCACCCGTCATCCATGCGGGCAGCGGCGCTGGCACAGGTAAAGTCAGTGGTTCGGCAGCAACGGCGGCGCCAGAAAGCGCGAGAAATACCAGCAGTCCGGAATAGCGCATCACCATTCTCCCTATGGGCACAACAAAGTGCCGGACGAACTGCATTTCGTCAAAGTTTACGGATTATTCACCTTGTCTAGCCACAGAGTGTTGATGTGGATCCCCTTTGTTATGGGACGTATAAATGAGTGCATTCGGTAAACGCGGCGGTATCAGTGGCACGGGATCACCCCGTCCTGCCTTCGGCGTAGCGCGCCCGATGCAGGGGCCCGGCGGGCCAACGCCTGCAAACGGCCCTATCGAGGGCGGCAGCCAGTTCCCGCCATTGGAAGCCGCGCCCTTGCCTGGAGCCGAGGCCTCATACCATTCATCACCAATGCCCGTTTCGGACGCGATGACCCGGTTGAACGACCGTCAGGCCGCCGAAATGGAAGTCCAGCCCAAAGCCGAAGGCTTTGAAGCCAGCGTCCACAAGATCAAGGAACAGGTGCTGCCGCGCCTGCTCGAACGTATCGATCCTGAAGCAGCGGCGACGCTGAACAAGGACGAGTTGGCCGAAGAATTCCGCCCGATCATCGGCGAAGTGCTTGCCGAGCTGAAATTCACCCTCAACCGGCGCGAGCAATTTGCGCTGGAAAAGGTGCTCGTCGATGAACTGCTCGGCCTTGGGCCGCTCGAAGAACTGCTCAACGATCCGCTGATTACCGACATCATGGTCAATGGCCCCGACCAGACCTACATCGAAAAAAAGGGCAAACTGTCGATTGCGCCGATCCAGTTTCGCGATGAGGAACATCTGTTCCAGATTGCGCAGCGGATTTGTAATTCCGTCGGTCGTCGCGTCGATCAAACCTCGCCGCTTGCCGATGCGCGTCTCAAGGACGGCAGTCGCGTCAACGTCATCGTGCCGCCACTGTCGTTGCGCGGCACCGCGATCTCGATTCGTAAATTCTCCGCCAAGCCAATCACGCTCGACATGATGGCCAAGGGTGGGTCGATGTCGGACAAAATGGCGACCGCCCTCAAAATTGCGGGTGCGTGCCGGTTCAACATCGTTATTTCGGGCGGTACCGGCTCGGGCAAAACCACAATGCTCAACGCCCTGTCGAAAATGATCGACCCGGGCGAGCGGGTGCTGACCATTGAGGATGCCGCCGAACTTCGTCTGCAACAGCCGCACTGGCTGCCCCTCGAAACGCGCCCGGCCAACCTTGAAGGGCAAGGCGCGATCACAATTCGCGATCTCGTCATCAACGCGCTGCGTATGCGGCCTGATCGCATCATCCTCGGCGAAATTCGTGGCCAGGAATGTTTCGACATGTTGGCGGCGATGAACACCGGCCATGACGGATCCATGTGTACGCTCCACAGCAACTCCCCACGCGAAGCCATCGCGCGCATGGAGAACATGGTCATGATGGGCGACATCAAAATGCCGAAGGAGGCGATCTCCCGCCAGATTGCCGACTCGGTCGATCTGATTATTCAGGTGAAGCGCCTGCGTGACGGGTCACGTCGTGTTACCGACATCACCGAGGTGATCGGCATGGAGGGACCGGTGATCGTCACCCAGCAGCTGTTCAAGTTCGAGTATCTTGACGAGACGCCGGACGGAAAGATCATCGGCGAGTATCGCGGCATGGGATTGCGCCCCTACACGCTTGAAAAAGCCAAGCAGTATGGCTTCGATCAGCCGTATCTCGAGGCGTGCCTGTAGAACCTAGCCTAGCCACGCGACCATCCAGAAATTTCAGGGCAGAACATACCAGCGCGCCTTGCATGTCGGACCAACACGTCTCATTTTGGGGTTCTCATCCCTAGAACGAGCGGAGCCGATACAATGCGCCAATCCCTGATCGCTGCTATCATCGTTGCCAGTGTCGGCAGCGTTGCGTCAACAGTCGCCGTTTCCGCGAAAACAGCCCCTGCGGTCCGACCCGCGCTTGCCGTTGCCGTGTCGGCACCGACCCGGACACCCGCGAATCTTCTGCGCGACAAATATCGTAATCCGGCAGCAACTTTGGGATTTTTCGGTGTAAAGCCGACTGACAAAGTCGTTGAAATTTGGCCGGGCGGTGGCTGGTACACCGAAATTCTGGCGCCCTATCTAAACACAAACGGCGCACTCACTATCGCGTCGCCACTGGGTCGGGCCAGTGATGCAATTGCAAAGAAACTCGATGCAGACGCCCAGACCTACGGGAAAGTTACCCGGCGAAACTTCCCGGCAGCCACCGGCGCAACCCCGGTTGATCCGGGTAGTGCCGACGTCGTTCTGACATTCCGTAATGTCCATAACTGGCGCTTTGGTGGCGTCGATACGACACAAGCCGCGTTCAACCAGATGTACGCCATGCTGAAACCCGGTGGCACGCTGGGCATTGTCGAGCACCGCTTGCCCGAAAATATGGAGACGTCGCGCGAGGAAAAGAGCGGCTATATGAAACGCTCGTCAGTCATCGCATTCGCAACCAAAGCGGGCTTTCGGCTGGCGGACGAAAGTGCCGTTAATGCCAACCCGCGCGATACACATGACTATCCCAAGGGCGTGTGGACCCTGCCGCCCGTCTATGCCGAAAAAGATGTTGACCGTGCGCGCTACACAGCCATCGGCGAAAGCGACCGGATGACGCTGAAATTCG
>JANNCK010000038.1:0-12583 GCA_031386545.1 Sphingomonadales bacterium | reverse complement strand
GGCATCGTTCTGGCCGAACACCACGCGCTTGAGATCGGTTTCGAGGCTGGCGAGCGACTTGGTATCGTCACTCGACACCGATTTCGGCGGGATGCGCGCCATCGTCGCGATGACCTGCTCGATCTCCTTGGTCGTAATGACTTTTTTGCGCTTGTTCGGGGCAACCAGCATCTGCATTGCGCCGACTTCGTCGATCACGTCGATAGCCTTGTCGGGCAATTTGCGGTCGTTGATGTAGCGTGCGCTGAGTTCCACCGCCGATTTGATCGCGTCGGGGGTGTATTTGACCTTGTGGTGGCCCTCGAACGCGCTGCGCAGACCCGCCAGAATCTTGATCGTGTCCTCGATGGTTGGCTCGTTGACGTCGATCTTCTGGAACCGGCGGAGCAGCGCGCGGTCCTTTTCGAAATGGTTGCGGAATTCCTTGTAGGTGGTCGAGCCGATGCAGCGGATCGTGCCGCCACTGAGCGCGGGCTTGAGCAGGTTTGACGCATCCATTGCGCCGCCGCTCGTCGCCCCCGCGCCGATGACGGTGTGGATTTCGTCGATGAACAGGATGGCGTCGGGCAGTTTTTCGAGCTCGTTGACGACCGCCTTCAGCCGCTCTTCGAAGTCACCACGATAGCGGGTGCCGGCGAGCAACGCGCCCATGTCGAGCGAATAGATGACAGCGGGGAGCAGCACTTCGGGGACATTGCCCTCGATGATCTTGCGCGCCAGCCCCTCGGCAATCGCGGTTTTTCCGACGCCGGGGTCGCCGACATAGAGCGGGTTGTTCTTTGAACGGCGGCACAGGATCTGCACGGTGCGGTCAACTTCGGGGCCACGCCCGATCAGGGGGTCGACCTTGCCGTTGCGGGCCTTTTCGTTGAGATCGACGGTAAACTGCTTGAGCGCACTTTCGGTCTTTTTGCCGCCTTCGGATTTGGCCGGTTTTTCCTCGTCGGCACCCTTGGGTGTGGAGGCCTCCGCTGTGGTCTCGCCCTTGCCGACGCCGTGGCTGATGTAGCTGACGGCGTCGAGGCGGCTCATATCCTGCTGTTGCAGGAAATAGACGGCATAGCTTTCGCGTTCGCTGAACAGGGCGACGAGCACATTTGCGCCGGTCACTTCGTCGCGGCCCGAGCTTTGCACATGCAGAATCGCGCGCTGGACAACGCGCTGGAATCCGCTGGTCGGCGACGGGTCGGTCTGCCCCTCGACACGCAACGCTTCGAGTTCGCTGTCGAGATAGTGGGTTACGGTTGCTTTCAGCTCGCCGGTATCGACACCACAGGCGACCATCACAGCCGAGCCCTCCTGATCGTCGATCAGTGCGAGCAGCAAATGCTCCAGCGTGGCATATTCGTGCTTGCGCCCCGCCGCGGCGGCGAGCGCATTGTGGAGCGTGGTTTCAAGATTTCGGGCAAAGGACGGCATGAGATTTTCCTATACCGGGGCCGACGGGCGCGGCCCCTCACTTGACCCATATGTCGGATGCCCGGACGTCACCGACAAGTCCCTGTCTTGCAAAGCTGCCTGAACCGGCGTCGTCATCGCCAAAATCATTTCCTGAATATCGAATCTGCGCTTGCGCGATGATTGACCGCTTTGTCGCGCCGCGCCTTGCTCCGGACGATTTCGGCTTCGAGCAGCACGACGCGCGCATCAAGTTCGGCAACCGACAACGGGTCGAGATCCTGTTTCGCCAGCAGACTGGCCGGGTCGCCCGGTCGCGGCGGGGGCGCGATGTCGTCGGTGTCCATCACAAAAGGTTCGCCCGCGGCGATGCGGGTGTCAACCGTTCAAACAGCTGAAATTATTATCCGCCACGCCGCAACAGCGCGCGCGCGGTCGAAGCGGTTTGCCCGATGAACAGCAGGACAAGAATGATGCCGAGGCCCCCAACGAACAGGTCAAAGGGTGAAAATACCGTGCCCAGAACCGTGCCCGGACCCATGACGAACATGCACAGGGTCATGGCGATGAGGACGATGCGCAGCTCGGTCGGCCCGCCCGCCATGTACGACAGGCGGAACTCATCGACGACCTTCGCCGCCAGAAACGTGTGGATCGACAGCAACAGATAGGCCGCAAGTCCGAACAGCGCGACGTCGAGGCGCAGGAACGGACTAAGGCCAAGGCCACCGACGATGATCATATTGCCCAGTGCGTCGGTACTATGATCGATAAAATAGCCAAATGTTGGCCGCTCGATCTTGCGGTAGCGCGCAAGGCTGCCGTCGAGCGAATCCCCGAACCAGTTGATGAAAAATCCGGCAATTGCGACCCACAGCCATTCGACGGCGTAGGTACTAAGCGCATAGCCCGCGCCTACCGAGCACGCGCCAAGGAACCCGACCGAGGTCAGGCGGTCGGGCGTGACCGAAGGGGGCATACGTTCGGCGAGCCACGTCAGCAGACGCCGTTCATTGGCGGCCAGCAGGTTTTGCTGGATGCGCTGGACGGGCTTCACGACGCTGCCCCCGACAGGTTGCCGGTTTGGTGAAGGCGGAGGAAATACTGTGGCTGCAATGCGTGTACCCGGACTGTCATATAGTCGTCATAGTCGTGGGCGCGGAACGGCCATTGGTCAAGAAGTGTCGGTTAGCCGGTTTCGGCGCGCATTCCGGTGCTGACACTGGCCCTATCGTTCCGCTACACAGTCAAAAGTAACCGGGGGGGCGTAGATGACCGACATTCCAGCGACGATGCAGGCGATTGATCCGGCGAGCGCCGGCGGGCCGGAAGTTCTTGTCGCGGTCGAGCGTCCGGTGCCGGTGCCCGGCGCGGGTGAAGTGCTCATCAAGGTCGCCGCCGCCGGGATCAATCGCCCTGATGTCTTGCAGCGCAAAGGGATGTACCCGCCCCCGCCAGGCGCGCCGACGATATTGGGGCTGGAGATTGCGGGCGAAGTCGTCGCGGTTGGTACAGGCGTGATGCCCGAACTGGTCGGTCAACCGATGTGCGCGCTGGTCGCGGGCGGGGGTTATGCCGAATATTGCGTCACGCCAGTCGGTCAGTGTCTGCCGGTACCTGCGTCGCTGACCATGGTCGAAGCGGCGGCGCTGCCCGAAACATTGTTTACAGTCTGGACCAATTTATTCGAGCGCGCCTACGCAGCAGAGGGCGACACGGTGCTCGTCCACGGCGGCACCAGCGGCATCGGGACAATGGCGATTGCGCTTGGGCGGCTGTTCGGGCTGACCGTGATCGTGACCTGCGGGTCCGACGAGAAATGCGCGCGGGCACTGGACATCGGCGCTGCGTTTGCAATCAACTACAAGAACGCGGATTTCGTGACGGAGGTCGCACGGATTACCGGCGGGCAGGGCTGCGCGGCGGTGCTCGACATGGTCGGCGGCGATTATCTGCCGCGCAACCTGCAATGTCTGGCTGAGGACGGTCGCCATGTCTCGATCGCAGTACTGAACGGGCCGAAGGCTGAGATATTCATCCCGCTCATCATGATGAAGCGCCTGACCCTGACCGGATCGACACTCCGTGCCCGCTCGCTGTCATTCAAATCGCTGGTCGCCGACGAAATCACGCGGACCGTGTGGCCGCATGTCGAGGCGGGGCGGCTGAAACCGGTGATCGACAGCGTCTATTCATTGAGCGACGCGCATATCGCCCATGCGCGCATGGATTCAGGCGCGCATGTTGGAAAAATTGTGCTGGAGATTTCATGACGCCGCTTCGCCTGCTGCTAATCGCTTCTGCACTCATGCCCGTCTCGCAGGCCGCGTTCGCCGACGCACTCCAGCAGCAAGTGCTGGCGGGTGCCAAGACGGTCAGCGCGAGCGACTTTACCTTTACGCAAACGATGCGGTTCGAGCGCACTGGAGCGGCGGCGATGGAGCGCGTCTCACGTTACGACCCGCGTGGGAGCGGGAAGCCCTGGACGCTGATGAAGATCGACGGGAAGCCACCGACGCCCAAGCAACTGGCACAGGACGCCAAGCGTGCCTCGCGCGTGCCCCCGCCGAGCTACGCGCGTATCGCCGAATGGTTCGGCGCGCCGGCGACCCGGGTCGCGACAACGCCGACGAGCGTGACCTATCGTTTCGCCAGCCTGCCGAAGGGCACGATCAAGATGGGCAGCTATGATGCCTCGCCCAACACAAGTGCAGAAGCGGTCGTGAATACCGCTGGAAAAGTGCCGTTCGTCGAACGGGCCCGCTTCAGCTCGAACACGCCGACGCGGCTGTTTCTCGTGGCGAAGCTCGAACGCTTCGTGGCAAATTCGGCCTATCGCCTACTGCCCGATGGGCGCCCGGTTCCGTCGAGCGTCGCGACCGAATTCAGCGGATCGATGATGGGGAAAGCGGCGACAATGACGACGCGCACAAGCTACACGGACTTTACGCCCGCGCGTTAGGCGACCGTCTCCAGCGCCTCGCTCGCCGACACCCATGCTGCTTCTGCTGCCTCAAGCTTCGCCTCGACGCTGGCGCGCAGTTTCATCAGGTCGGTCATCGTTAGCCTTGCGTGTTCGGGCAGGGCTGTCGACGGGTCGAACATCGCGCGTTCGATGGCGCTGCGAGTGGCGGTCAATTTGGCCATTTCAGATTCGGTGGTCTTGACCGCATTACGCAGCGACTGGCCTTTTTCACGGGCGGCGGCGGCGGCCTTGCGGTCTTCCTTCTTATTGCCCTTGCCGCCTTCGGACTTGGGGGTTTTGCCCAAAATCATGTCGGTATAGTCGTCGAGCGTACCGTTATATTCCTTCGCGGTGCCGTCATCGACGAGCACCAGCCGGTCGGCGGTGAGTTCGAGCATATGGCGGTCATGGCTGACCAGCACGACCGCGCCGTCGTAATCGTTGAGCGCCTGCACCAGCGCCTCGCGCGCGTCGACGTCCAAGTGGTTGGTCGGTTCGTCGAGGATCAGCATATGCGGCGCGTCACGGGTGATGAGCGCCAGCGCCAGCCGCGCCTTTTCGCCACCAGAGAGTTTACTGACCTGCGTCGTCGCTTTCGCCCCCGAAAAACCGAACCGCCCGAGCTGCCCGCGCACCGCGCCCGGCGTCTGGCCCCGCATTGCGCGGGTCATATGTTCGAGCGGGGTGTCGGCGCCGTCGAGTTCCTCGACCTGATATTGGGTGAAATAGCCGACACGCATCTTGCCTGCGGCGTTCATCGCGCCGTCCATCGCGGGCAGCTGCGCCGCGAGCAGGCGCGCCAGCGTCGTCTTGCCATTGCCGTTGCGTCCGAGCAGCGCGATCCGGTCGTCGGGGTCGAGGCGCAGGTTCAGCCGCTGCAGGATCGGCTTGTTCTCGGTGTAGCCGACGGCAGCCATGTCGAGGGTGACCAGCGGCGGTTTCAGTTCGTCAGGGCTGGGAAAGTCGAACGACAGGGTCGGATCGGTCGCCATTTCGGCAATCGGCTGCATTCTTGCCAAGGCTTTTTGCCGCGACTGTGCCTGTTTGGCGGTCGAGGCGCGGGCGGAATTGCGGGCGATATAGTCCTGCAGCTTGGCGCGCTGGTTTTCCTGCGCGGCGCGTGCCGACGCGAGCTGCGCCATCCGTTCGGCGCGCTGGCGCTCGAACGCATCATAGCCGCCGACGTAGAGCGTGGTCTTGCCGCCCTCCAGATGCAGGATGTGATCGACGACATTGTTGAGCAGGTCGCGTTCGTGGCTGATGACGACCATCGTCGCACGATAGCTCTTGAGGAAGTTTTCGAGCCACAAGGTCGCTTCGAGGTCGAGGTGGTTCGACGGTTCGTCGAGCATCAGCAAATCGGGTTCGGAGAACAGTAGCGCGGCAAGTGCGACACGCATTTTCCAGCCACCCGAATAGGTGTCGAGCGGGCGATGCTGCATCTCCTCGTCGAAACCGAGGCCGACGAGAATGCGTGCGGCCCGCGCCGGCGCGGCATGGGCATCAATCGCGATCAACCGCTCGTGGATCTCGGCGATACGGTGATGGTCCTGAGTATGTTCCTCCTCGACAATCAGCGCCGCACGCTCGATGTCGGCGGCGAGCACGGTCTCGAACGGCGTCGTCGTCCCCGAGGGAGCTTCCTGCGCGATATAGCCGATGCGGCTTTTGCGCGGGATGTCGATGCCGCCTTCGTCAGGATCATAATGTCCCGTAATGACCTTCATCAACGTCGTCTTGCCCGCCCCGTTGCGCCCGATCAGGCCCACGCGCGCGCCCGTCGGCAGTGCGGCGGTCGCACGGTCGAGAATAGTGCGCCCGCCAAGGCGCACGGTGATGCCGTTGAGGTTGAGCATGGCGTGCCCGTAGCAGGGCAAGTGCAGTTTGTCATTCCAGAAGGACAAGCGGACGCGCTATAGACCGAAAATCAGCTGGGGAGCGCATCATGACCGACACACTTATCCTTCACGAATATGCCCAGTCGGGAAATTGTTACAAAATCCGGTTGACCGCCGCGCACCTCGGCTTGTCGCTCGACCGGCGTGAGTATGACATTATGAAGGGGGAGACGCGGACGCCCGAATTTCTGGCGAGCGTCAATGCCAACGGACGCATCCCGGTGCTTCAGATCGGCGAGCGGTTTTTGCCCGAAAGCAATGCGGCGTGCTGGTATCTGGCCGAGGGGTCGGCGCTGATGCCCGAAGGTGATGGTGATTCTGGCCGGTTCGGGCGCGCCGATGTGCTGCGCTGGATGTGCTGGGAACAATATAACCATGAGCCGAACGTCGCGACGATGCGGTTCTGGAAGGCGTTTCTGGGCCTCGACAAATTGAACGAAAGCCAGCGCGCGCAACTCGAAACCAGATGGATGGCGGGCGAGGCGGCGCTGTGCCTGATGGAAAAACATCTGGAGACGCACGACTGGTTTGTCGGCGATGCCCTGACGCTCGCCGACATTTGCCTCTATGCCTACACGCATGTCGCCGAGGAGGGGGGGTTCAAGCTGTCGCGCTATCCGGCGATCCAGCACTGGCTGGCGCGGGTCGCAGCACTTCCGGGCCATGTCACGATAAGTGCATGAGAATGAGGGCAAGCTGTAACACTCTTGATACATAGATGATGGTCATAGGCGGTGGAACGAAGCTGCGAAATCGCCTAGGGAGCGGTCTATGGACTCGATTACACGCCTGCCTTTCGATGCCGACATGCGCGAGTTTGCCACATCATCGCCGATGATTCCCGAGCCGGTTGGCGAAGGCGGGCGGCGGCGGTTCCGGACGATCTGGATCAGCGATGTCCACCTCGGTACGCGCGGGTGCGCCGCTGACCTGTTGATCGATTTTCTCGATTCGACCGACAGCGACACGATGTACCTTGTCGGCGACATCATCGACGGCTGGCGGCTGAAAAGGAAGTTTTACTGGCCCGATACGCATAACGACATCGTCTGGCGGATCATGAAGCGCGCCAAGCGCGGCACCCGCGTGGTCTATGTGCCCGGTAACCACGACGAGATGTTCCGGCAATATGCGGGCCTGAATTTCGGTGGGGTCGAGATCAAGCGACAGGCGATCCACGAGACGGCGGACGGGCGCAAATTGCTGGTCGCGCACGGCGACGAATTTGACGCGATCATGATCGGCCACCGCTGGATCGCGTTTTTCGGCGACCAGCTTTATCACTTGATGATGCAGGTCAACCGCAGTGTGAACTGGGTCCGCGCGCGGCTGGGCAAGCCGTATTGGTCGTTCTCGAAGGTCGCCAAGCAAAAGGTCAAGAACGCGGTCGAGCTGATCTCGCAGTTCGAGCATACTGTCGCAGCAGAGGCGGCGCGGCGCGGCGTCGACGGGGTTGTTTGCGGGCATATCCACCACGCCGAGTTCCGACCGCTGGCCGGTGTCGAATATTACAACGACGGCGACTGGGTAGAAGGGTGTACCGCGCTGGTCGAACATTTCGACGGGCGGATGGAAATCCTCCACTGGGTCGAGGAAATGGCGAAGCGCGATGCCGCGCGACAGGTTCTCAAAATCGCAGCTTAGTGGCGTCGTGGGTTTGCGACGCTTGCCCTGCCCCGCGCTTCGGACTAAGCCCTCGTCCAACAAGGCCGTCCCGAAAGGGGCGGCCCTTTTATTATCGTTTGCAGAAAGACCCAAATGATGGCCCAGCCGCTCATGCCCCATGCGACCGCTTCTTGGCTGGTCGATAATACTGCGCTGTCCTTCGAACAGATCGCCAATTTCTGTGTGCTCCACATCCTCGAAGTGCAGGCGATTGCCGATGACACAGCGGCAACCAAGCTGACCGGACGCGACCCGATCCGCGCGCACGAACTGACAATGGCGGAAATCGAAAAGGGGCAGGCCGACCCGAATTACGCGCTCAAGATGGACCGCGAACCAGAAGCCGCAACCCGGACCAAGGGGCCGCGCTACACGCCCGTTAGCAAGCGGTCGGACAAGCCCGACGGCATCGCGTGGATCATCCGCAACCACCCCGAAGTCAGCGACGGCCAGATCGGCAAGTTGATCGGCACGACGCGCAACACCATCTCCGCGATCCGTGACAAGAGCCACTGGAACATGGCCAATATTGTGCCAAAGGATCCGGTGACACTGGGCCTGTGTTCCCAGCGTGAACTCGACGCGATCGTGGCGAAGGCGGCAAAGGCAGCGGGCCTGGAGCCGATGGTCGATACCAAGCTCGACGGTGACCGCGAGGCCCTGATCGACCAGCTCCGCACCGAGCGCACCGAAGCCGCGCGCGTGGCCGAGGCAATTGCGAACGGCGAGATGGTTGCACCCGCGATGATCGGTGGATTTGTCGACCCGTTCAAGCGCTAGGTGCCCGCCCGCACGGCGGGTCAAGCCCGACCGGCGACACGAGTTTTGCGCGTAGCACCCTATCGCCGCTTCGGTCGGCTCCTGCTCTCGATCAGGTGAAACCCCGTCTGTCGTCCGTCGATGTAACGCACGGATGCGCCGTCGAAATATGCGTCCTCTTCCAGCCGGAACGGGACCGCTTGCCCGCCCCACTCGGGTATTTTGTGGGTCGCAGATAGCTCGATGGACCAAGCGGTATGCGGGCGCAGGGGATGATCGCCGCGCGGCGAGGGTTTCTGGTCGTCCCAGAATCCGATGGCCGCCCCCGCCGCGTGACCGTGATAGCCGAGAGGGTGCGAATAAATCGACGGTTGCAGGCCCGCAGCAATCGCCTTGGCGCGGGCATCGAGCAGGATGTCGTTGCCGGTGCGCCCGGTGCGGAACGACGAAGTCACGGCGTCCTGTACGGCGTTTGCAGCGGCCATGCCCGCCAGCAATCCGGCTGGCGGCGCGGTTTCGCCGGGGCGCAGGACATAGGCCATGTGCTGGGTATCGGTATTGAGGCCGAGGTAAGTGATGCCGAAGTCCGTCCACAACAGGTCGCCGGGCTGGATCACAGTGTCGCCCGACAATTGTTGCAGCGTGCCCTTGCGGTAAATGCCGACGGAGGGCTGAAACCATGTCGCGAGTTTCAGTCCGGCAATGCGTTCGCGGTACCACCAGACTACATCGGCAGCGGTCGTTTTGCCCGGCGTGATGATGCGGTTGGAAAACCCTTCCGCGATGATTGCGTGCGCTGTGCGGACGATCTGCGGGTAGAGTTTCATCTCGGCAGCGGTGCGGGTTTCAAGCCAGCCGATGGCCAGCGCCCCTGCCGGGACGATCCGGTCGCGGAATTGCGGCGCGAGGGCGGTGCGTAGTTCCTCGTGCTGGCTGTGGGTCAAGCCATCGGCCAGCGCAGACGCGGCGGAGACATTGACCGCGATCTTGCGGGGGTTGCGCGCGGCCACGATCTCGCCGAGCCGCGCCCATTGGTCGGGCTGGGTGTCAGGGTTCCACGCCGACGCGAACAGCGTGCCAAGGCCATATCGGCTGACGGTCAGCCGTTCGACCGTCTTGCCATTTCCGGGGTCGAAAAATACGAGGATGGTGCGGCGACGGGCGTGGAAACTTTCGGCGTCGAGCATTGTTGCGACGACTGGATCCTCGGCATATTCGCGCGCGACCAAAATCCACATGTCGACGCTGTGCTCGCACATCAATTCGGGAATAATCGTGTCGAGCCGCGACGTAAGCCAGCCGTCGCGTAGCTTTGCCTGGTCGCGAAGCGGCAGGATTGGCGGCATTGCGGGGGACAGTGCCTCCGCCTGATCGACCGGCGCGGCAATTACTGAAACCGGCGAGAGGGCGAGTGCCGCTAGCACAGACCAAAGCCGGTTCCTCATCCGCGCACGATCGGCCACAGCAACTGCGCGCCCGCCGTTACGGGCGGCAGATTCTCGACACCAATCTCGTCCGGATAACGCCGGGTGATCTTTGCGGTGCCGAACAACACATCCCAAAAGAACAGCAGATTGCCGAAATTGCCCTTGTAGTTGGTGATCCCGTCGGCGACGTGTTTGCCGTGGTGCGCGCTGTGGGTGGACGGGGTCGAGATGATGCGTTCGACCAACCACATCAGCGGTGACAGCGCCTTGATCCGGTAGAGCGGTTCGTCCCAGCGCATGTCGGAATGCGCGGCAATAATGACCAGCATTTTGACGATGACGTAGCCGATATAGACCGGCCCGAGCCCCATGTAGATCAGCACCCCCGCGAACCACAGGCTGGGCATCATCGCATAGTAGAATATGTTGTTCCGGTAGACGATGCGTACCGACATATATTCGCCCGCGTGGTGCGCGCGGTGGAGATTGTAGAGAAACGGCGAGCTGTGCGAGGCGCGGTGCCACCAATATTGCATCATATCCTCGAACACGAGGAACAGGGCGATTTTGGCAATCAGCGGCAGGCCGGTCAACGCATCCTGCGCTCCGGGAAAAACGAGAGACATCAGCAGGGCGCTGGTCAGCAATATGGTCGGCTGCGTCAGGCCCATGACGGTCAGCGTACTGACAAATTCGACGATCCCGTCGCTGCGCTTCTGGTTGGGTTTCGACCAGAAATTGCTACGCAGCATTTCGAGTAATGCAAAGCCCAGGTAGATCACGGGCACGATCAGAATTTCCGTTTTCATTGCCTGGGTGGCTCCCCGCGCGCGGTCTGTTTTTGCCGATTGTGCAATGCTGCCGCAGAACAGCCCCGCTGTCGACCGCCCCACTCGATATTCGGCGCGTAAGGTTGGCACTCCGCGTTTGCTGTGCTTAGGGTTTCAAATGAAAACTTCCGAAGCGCCGGTGACGGCCCCCGATATGAGTTTGACCGATCACGGGTTCGAGCCACTGGAATCACGCGGGCTGAATTATCCGATGGGCAAGTTCGCACCCGAATATGGTGACGTTCATCCGCTGGGCGGCGGGCTGGGGTGGACGCGGTTGTTTGTGCCGGGGTCGTTGCGGCACATCAATGTCTGGGTGATCGAGGAAGCGGGCGGGGTTGCGGTCGTCGATACGGGTGTTTTACTCGATTCATCGAAGGAGGCTTGGGCTAAGGCGCTGGGCGGACGGACGGTAACGCGGGTGATTGTGACACATTTTCATCCCGACCATCTGGGCTGCGCGGGCTGGCTTTGTGCCGAGCACGGCGCGCCATTGTGGATGAACCGTACCGAATATCTGCTTGCGCGGATGTTGTGCGCTGACAAGCGCGATGAACCACCGGTCGAGGCGGTAGCACAATTGGTAGGTGCCGGGTGGAGCGAAGCACAGCTCACGCCAATGAAGGCGCGCGGCTGGGGAAATTTCTCGCGGATCGTGTCCGAACTTCCGGTCGGCCATGTGCCGATGCGCGAGGGCGATATTATCGCCATTGGTGGTCGCGACTGGACAGTGTGGATAGGCAGTGGTCATACGCCCGAGCATGTCTGCCTGATCGATTTTGCGGGCAAGGTGATGATTGCGGGCGATCAGGTGTTGCCGCGGATCACGTCAAATGTCTCCGTCACAATCACCGAACCCCAAGGGGATCCGCTTGGCGAATGGCTGGCCTCGATCAAGAAATTTAGGGCCCTCCCCGACGATCTGCTCGTGTTGCCTGCCCACGGCGAACCCTTTTACGGGCTGCACGCGCGGCTCGATCGGCTGGAGGAGGGGCATCTGACCAGTCTCGACCGGCTGCACGCGCATCTGGCCGAAGCGCCGCGCCGTGCGGTCGATTGTTTCGGGGTGCTGTTCGGGCGGGCCATCGATGACAGCATCTTGGGTCTTGCGACGGGGGAAGCTCTCGCGCATCTTCGGCATCTTGAGGTCACCGGCCGCGCGACGTTCGAGCTGCGTGAGGGCGTGCGATATTATTCTGCTGTGTGATTCAAGCGCCTGATTGCAGACTGGAAGTTCGCCGCTTACACCCCGGTCAGTGAACGATCCTACTGACATCTGGCGCAGCCGATATGTCCATCCCGGCCAATGGGATGTGACCTATCCCCCGATGACCTTGTCCGCGATGTTCGATGCCAGCGTCGAACAGCATAGTACCGCCGTGATGACCGACTTTCTCGGGGGGCAGCTGACCTATGCACAGATCGGTGCAAAGGCGGATCGGTTTGCCGCGACGCTGATCGACTGGGGGCTGGCGAAGGGGGACCGGATCGGACTTTATCTGCCGAACGTGCCTGACTATCTGGTCGCTTATTATGGCGCGCTGAAAGCCGGGGCGATTATCGTCAATATGTCACCGCTGTATTCGCGTGCCGAACTGGCGCACCAGACGGCGGACAGCGGCGCGCGGATCGTGGTCACCA
>JANNCK010000020.1:0-5378 GCA_031386545.1 Sphingomonadales bacterium | reverse complement strand
GGGTTCCGAACGCCGTCCGCGCTGCATCCAGCCCAGCTGCGGTAATCGTTTCATGGAACTGTGTCGGCACGACCGGCACGCCCATGGCGGCACAGTCGAGCAAGTAGCGTTTGTCGGTGTTCCAGCGCAGCACGGCTACCGAATTGGCAAAGGCCAAGTCCGACCATCGGTCGAGCTGGGCATACCAGCGCGCCGTGTCGCGGTGGTACCCCCATGCCATCAGCGGCATGATGAGGTCCGCATCCGGCGGCAGATCATCGGTCCATGCCCGATAGGTGAGGCTGATGCCGCGGGCGTCGAGCAGAGGCTCGATCAGCCTGGCCTGATCGCGCCAGTCATCATAGCGGTGAAGATCGGCGTCGTCGGGTATGAGGATGCAGAGCCGCATTTAGCGGGCTTGGCTCAGCGGCCCGAGTCCATTTCAGCCTGCGCCAGCATTGCAATCTCGACACCAAGCGGTGCGAGGCGGTGGGTCGGGGTGAAAACCGGCGCTTCGATACGCTCGCCTGCGCCCGGATAGATAAAGCCGAAGGTCGGATTGACCCGCGTGCCCATGCCGCTGCCATAGCTGACTCTGACCGCGCTCCAGTCACCGGCGTCCGACACATCGACGACGCGGGCGTTGCGCTCGACGCCGCCGCGTACCGTCCAGTTGGCGTGATTGATGACGAGCTCGCGGTCGCTGACGACGTCCTTGACGACGGCAACATGCCCTGCACGCATTCCGGGGATCGATTTGAAGGCAAGGACTGCGCCTGCTGCGGGGGTTTTGCCGCGATCATAACGACCAGCGGCTTGGCCCCACCATGTGTTGGCATTGCCGCGAATGGCAACGTCAGTGATCGTGCGGGCATAGGTGACGCACTGCCAGCCGCCCGACAACTTCGACCGTGCCTCGGCCGGAGCTGCGGCAATCATGCCGAACATGCACGTTACCAGTGCCAGAAATTTTATGGTGCGACCCACGGAACTTTTCCCCAACTCTCGAATCGTCTGTGGCGGGCGCTGTCCTGTCATGAAAGCGTCACGCGGCGGGTTGCCGGACTCGCGGGACGAATCGATTGCGGGGGCGAGAATGGGTGGGGCATCTTTACGAGCGCGCTTCATCAGGGCATGGGCGCGGCATGACCGAAACACCTCAAAGTGATGGCCCATCCGGGCCGCCAGACCGCCTTGCCGCGCATCCGTCCTCGCCCTTTCACAACAGCGAGTTGCTCGAACGCGGCATCGGTGTCCGTTTCAAGGATGTCGAGCGCAATGACGTTGACGAGTATTGCGTGTCGGAGGGCTGGATCCGCGTTGCGCTGGGCAAGAAGGTTGATCGCAAAGGGGCCGCGCTGACGATCAAACTGACCGGGCCAGTCGAGGTGTGGTTCCGTGATGCGCCCGAAGCTAGTGTTGCCGCGCCTGCGGCTGACGATCCTCAAGCATCGCCAGCCGCATAACGTCGCGACCGAGGCGCAGCCCGCGCGGCGGGGCTTTATCAACAACCAGCGTATCGAGCCGCGCATAAGCGAGACGGGGCGCTGCCCGTGGTTGCGGCGGCGCGGCATCGGCATATTGCGCCCGCGGCTCGGCAAGGCGCGGGGTGCCGCCGGCATAAATGAACCCGTCAACTGGCCATGCTGTAGTGCCAAGGTCGCCAATCGGGGCAAACCAGACGCGGACCCGGCTCCAGTCATTGTTACCGGAGACATCCCGGATCAGGACATCGCGCTCGATCTGGCCACGCATGCCGTTGATGGGGGACCAATTGGCATGAGTTACGGCAATCTCGCGTGCGCCCAACACCTGCGTCACCGTTGCGACATGGCCGAGGCGCATGGTGCCCGAGGGGGTGAACGACAGGACGGCGCCAACGCGCGGATGCTGCCCCTTGGCATAGCGGCCATTGGCCAACCCCCACCACGTCCATGCGTCGCCGCGAATCTCTATCCCTGAGAATTGACGGGCAAAAGCGGCGCATTGCCAATAGCTTTGCTGGGCCGTCGCCGGAATCGCCGCGAGCAACGCGACGGGGAACAGAAAGAGTCTCGAAAGGCGCAAAACAACGAACCCGGTTGATGACAGCTGGTCGGCATAGCGCGTCAAGGTTAAGACACAGTTGGCGACAGCTGGAGAGGCGGCAGCGATGTGGACAATCGACGCGGTACTGACCGGAAAAGTGGCACGCTTCACCGATGACGGCGAGACGAGTGCGATCGCCAAGGCACCGGTTGATGGCCCGCGCGCTGTCGGGTTTCTGGGGATCGAGGGGGACGCCCAATCCGACCTGACGGTTCACGGCGGGCTTGAAAAGGCGATCCACCATTATCCCCGCGACCATTATCGCTGGTGGCAGGACCGGCTGCCGGATCGCGCGCTGCTGGGCCGCGCCGGTGCCTTTGGCGAGAATATCTCGACCATGGCGCTGACCGAGCGCGACGTGTGCATCGGCGACCGGTTTCGCCTTGGCACGGCGTTGGTCGAAATATGCCAAGGGCGTCAGCCGTGCTGGAAACAGGCGCACCGACTAGGCGACAAGTGCGTCGTCGCGACAATGGTCAAGAGCGGGCGCACCGGCTGGTACTACCGCGTGCTGGAGGAGGGGAATGTTGTGGCAGGTGATGCGCTGGTCCGGACCGCGCGTGTCCACCCCGAATGGAGCGTCGAGCGGGTGACAGGGATCGTCGTTGCAGGCCGCGAGCGCGACGCGGCGACGCTGCGCGCGCTGGCAGCGTTACCCGAACTGGCCGCGGGGTGGCGGATACGGGTGGAGAAGCTGGCGGGTTAGGGCAGCAAGTCCCTCGCCATGCGTCGCTCGCGGTACCATTGCTGGATCATGGCCTGGGTGCAGCCGGTCTGGCCGTTCGACCCGATTGCCGAGCAGCCATTGGGACGCGTGAAGCGCTGTGCGTCTTCCAGTCCCGCGACCCGCGATGCCCATGAAGCCGATGCGCCGCTCTCGACGCGCGGGCCACTGCGGAATCGTTTGGGGATGCGGTAGCGTTCGCCCTCTGGTTCGCGCGCGCAGACGATGATCTCGTCGCCGCGCGGCTTGGGACAGGGGTCGTTGCCATAGACGGTGGTCGTGGTTGGGGGCGGCGTGGCGGCCAGTCCCGGAACGGACAGCAAGGCCGCGAACAGCGGGGCGAGGAGGAGAGCGGATCGAGTCACGTGCGGGTAACTGTCGGGTTGTGACGATGGATGGGGCATGAACCGGGTGGCGGGCAATAGCGCCGGGGTCTATCGTCTGGCTACACAATGCAGGAGGTGACGATGCGGGCCGGTTCCATCGCAATATTAGTGGCGATCGCCGCACCGTCGTTTGCCGCGCCGAAGATCGACCGCGCCGTGTTCACCGATCCGGTCCGTGACGCCGCCCATCCGGCGCGGATGGCAGTGGTGCATATCCCGAGTGGCGGCGTGGAAATCAACGCGGTGATCTATGTCGCGGCGGGCAAGGGGCCGCATCCGGTGGTGGTGCTGTGTCACGGTCTGCCGGGGAACGAGAAGAACCTCGACCTCGCCCAAGCGATCCGGCGGGCGGGGTGGACGGTGGTTACCTTTAACTATCGCGGGTCGTGGGGCAGTCCGGGCAGCTATAGTTTTGCCAATGATCTGGCCGATGTCGACGCCGTACTCGCCTATGCGCGCGATCCGGTGAATGCGGCAAAGCTGGGGTTTGATTCCAGGCGTATCGTACTGGGCGGGCATAGTCTGGGCGGCTGGGCGACGGCGATGACCGCCACGCATGACAAGGGGTTGAGCGGCGCGTTCATGATTTCGCCTGGCAACCTCGGACGGTTCGGCAAACTACCACGCGAAGCGGCCATCGCCGCGTTGCGCGCCAACGGGATGGAAGCGCTGGCGACCACGCCGGAGGCGATGGCCGACGAATTGATCGCTAAGGGCGACGCCTATGATTTCGTGCAAGCCGCTCCGCGCCTGACCGACACGCGGCTGCTGGTGCTCACTTCCGACGATGGCGGTGCCCCGGCGGCGGACGCGCTGGTCGCGGGGATCAGGGCGAAGGGCGGGCGGGCGGTGACGACTGTGCACGCAACGACCGACCACAGCTGGTCCGACGCCCGCGTGCGGCTGGCGAGCGAGGTGATCGGGTGGTTGAAGGGGGTGCGGTGAACGCGGTCGTGGCAAGCGAGATCATCGCACTTTGGATAACATACTCTACCCAAGGGAGTTGCGCGGACGATGATTCGTTTCGGCACCGCTTGGTCTTGCGCTAGGAAGAGCGTAAGGTGTCAGCATGGAAGCGCTGCGCGGTTACGACCTCGACGCTGACGGCGAAAGCTTGCGAGCGTCCATCATAGTCAGCCCGATTGCGGCAGTGATTAGCGACCCGCGCCTACCATCAAACCCGATTGTTGCTGTCAATGACGCTTTCTGCCGACTAACCGGATACCCGGTCGAAGAGATCGTCGGACGCAACTGCAAGTTTTTGGCCGGACCCGCGACCGAGCCATGGCTGACCGAACGGATCAGCGCTGGGGTACGCGAGCGCCGTCCGGTGCTTGTCGAAATCCTGAACTACAAGCGTGACAAAACGCCGTTCCGGAATGCCGTGCTGGTGGCGCCCGTGTTTGATGCCGAGGGCGAGCTCGAATATTTTCTAGGCTCGCAGGTCGAACTACCGGACGATGCAGTCGGGCCATTGTCGGCGCGACACGCGCATGCAGTCGCTGTCGTCAAAACGCTGTCGCCGCGTCAGCGCGAAATCCTGCAACGCATTGCCGCAGGGTATCGTAGCAAGCAGATTGCATGGCAATTATCGCTGAGCGAAAAAACCGTGAAGATGCACCGCTCGTTGATGTTCCAGAAACTGGCGACCACCAATATTGCCGACGCCATCCGAATTGCCGTCGAAGCCGGGCTCTGACTACGGCCTAAAGTCCGTATAGCTGTCCCCTGCATTCGGGCGCATTTCAGTTATGTGGGCACCCTGCGTTTTATTCCGTCTCTCCGTAGCCCTGCGCAGGGGTGCTGGTCGGTTTACCCCTTTTTACCGGCCAGCACCGCTCACTTTTTGGCGATCAGGGCATTCGCCCATCGCGAATGTGACTGGAGTTTCCAATGACACAACTGACAGCTGGGCAGTTTTCGCTCGTCTATAATGCCTTTTCATTCACCTTTGCCGCGATGGCAGCGGCGACATTATTTTTATGGTTCGGGAGGTCGCAAGTCGGCCCGGCCTATAAAACAGCCCTGACAATATCGGGACTGGTTTGCGCGATTGCAGCCTATCATTATTTCCGCATCTTTGAGAGCTGGAATGCTGCCTACAGTGTTGCCGATGGCGTCGTCACCTCAACCAGCTTCGCCTTTAATGATGCCTATCGATATGTCGATTGGTTGCTGACGGTGCCGCTGCTGCTGATCGA
>JANNCK010000016.1:0-12894 GCA_031386545.1 Sphingomonadales bacterium | reverse complement strand
AAGATCACGAGCGTGTCGTCGTCGATGCCCAGCGCCTTTAGCTTCGCCATCACATCACCGATCCGCCGGTCGAGCTGGCGGATCATCGCGCCATAAACGCGGGTCTTGTGGTCCTTGATCTGTGGCAGCGCATCGTAATCGGCCTTGGCTGCCTGAAGCGGTGTGTGCGGCGCATTGTACGCCAGATACATGAAGAACGGCCGGTTGCGGTTCGCCTCGATCGCGGCAAGCGCATTGTCGGTCAGATAATCGGTCATGTGCCCCTTGGCCTCGAACCGTTGTCCGTCGTTGAACTGCACCGCATAGGGCAGGTTGGGCCACAGCCAACTGTCGATGGGATCCCACGGCAGCTTGGCATTGACGACGCCGGGGTCGCGCTGATGCATGAACTTGCTGCCCCCCGCGCGGAAGCCGAGCGATTCATCGAACCCGCGTGCATGGGGCGCGAGTGCATTTGCTTCACCCAGATGCCATTTGCCAAAATGGAGGGTGTGATACCCCTTTGCCTGCAACAATTGCGCGATCGTGATCTCGCTCGTGGGCACACCCATGTCATTATAGTCGATCAAGCCGCGGTTGAGTTCCTCGTGATAGATTACCGGATAGAGTGATTTGCCGCCGGCATGGCCGACCGCCGAGGCGAACGAGCTGGGGATCGATGTGAATTCAAAGCCGAACCGGGTCGGGTAACGCCCCGTCATCAGGGCTGCGCGCGACGGCGAACAGGTTCCGTTGGCCGCATAACCATTGCTGAAATCAACCCCTTCATGCCCCAGCGCATCGATGTTCGGCGTCTTGACCAGCCCGCCCGCAACGCCGCCGCCATTGAAGCTGATGTCGTTGAAGCCGAGGTCGTCGGCGAGGATGAGAATGACGTTGGGCGGTCGGTCGGAGCCGGGGGGCGGAGTCGCAGGGCCTGCTGCCCATTCGACGGGGTGGTTCTTTGCTATGGGGTCACGCAATTCGGCCATGAAACCGGGCACACCTTGATGCGCGGCAAAGCCAATGGCGCTGTGCTTGAGCGATGGAACAAGGGCAAATGCCGCGCCCGCGATGACAATAACCGCGACCAGCCAGACCAGCGTACGCTTCATGTCTATCCTCTGCCTGCGGCTTGCGGACCACGCATAAGCCTAGTATATCGGCATTGAGACTGTCATATTATTTTGGGAAATACAACATGCCGTCATCGCAGGAAGTCGCAGCGATCATGACCGGTAAGCTGATGTTGCAGCCGGCGACGTCGGCGATCATGTTGTGATCTGAGCAGTGGTTCAGGATTCCTGAAGGTGACAAACCCTTTATGACAACAGCCCCGCGTACCGACGGACGGCGCGCGCGCAGCCAGTCGAGCCGTGCCAAGATCGTAGCTGCCATGCTGGAAGTTGTCGGAAGCGGCGAAACGTCGCCGGGTGCGGCGCAGATTGCCGAAGTGGCGGGGGTCGGCCTGCGCTCGGTATTCCGGCACTTCGATGATATGGACTCGCTGTATCGCGAAATGTCCGAGCATATCGAGGCGAAGGTGCTGCCGATCATGCTGCAACCGTTGACGTCGGACGCCTGGCAAGACCGTGTCCGCGAATTGTCAGCGCGGCGAATACAGATTTTCGAGACGATACTGCCGTTTCGGATTTCGGCCAATCTGAAGCGGTTCCAGTCGCCCTTCCTGATGGAGGATTACCGGCGGATGCTTCGGCTTGAACAGGCGTCGCTGGAGGCAGTGCTGTCGCCTAAAGTGCTGGCGGACAAGGTTGGAACTCAGGCTATCAACGCGGTTTTCAGTTTCCAGACGTGGCGATTGCTGCGGCATGACCAGCAATTGCCGGTCGAGGTTGCGCGCACTGTGGTCATGCGGCTGGTCGAAGCCATGCTTGCAGATTTCGGCGATGCGTGACACCGCACACCTCGTTTTGTTAAGCGCCCTGCTCGCGGGATGTTCTGCAGCGGAATCGGTTTCGCCCCCGAAGACCTGCGAGGCGTTGGCGACAGGCGCTATGACATGGGTTCGGGCGGGACGGTTCACGATGGGCGAGGGCGCACGCTATCCCGAGGAGGGGCCGCCGCGTACCGTGGAAGTGCCGGGGTTCTGGATCGACACCCACGAACTGACCAATGCCGGATTTGCCGCCTTTGTGAAGGCGACCGGGTACAAGACAATGGCCGAGCGCGCCCCGCCAGTGACACCCGACACCCCGCCTGAAATGCGTGTGCCGGGTTCGGCGGTGTTCACTACCCCGACTGCCGGGGACCGGCGATGGTGGCGGTGGGAGGTTGGCGCACAGTGGCGAAATCCTTCCGGGCCAGCGTCGATCATAGCGGGTCAGGGTACCGCCCCGGTGGTGCAGATCGCCTATGAAGATGCCGAGGCTTATGCGCGCTGGGCGGGCAAGGAATTGCCGACCGAGGCGCAGTGGGAATATGCCGCGCGGGGCGGGCAACCGGCTCTGCCCGAGCCGATGACGACGGACGGCACCTCAACCGCCAACACCTATCAGGGCGTTTTTCCGACACGCGACGTCGGGACTGACGGCTATCTTGGACGCGCGCCAGTCGGCTGTTTCCCGGCCAATGATTTTGGCCTTTACGATATGATCGGGAACGTCTGGGAGTGGACCCGGCAAGCGGATGGTCCGCAGCCGGACATGCGCGTCATCAAAGGGGGATCGTTCCTGTGCGCGGGAAATTATTGCGCGCGCTACCGCCCTGCTGCACGCCAGTTTCAGGAACGCGGACTCGGCACCGACCATATCGGGGTCCGCTTTGTCGATAATCGCAAGGCCGCGCCGTTGACCCCCAAATCGTAATATGGCACTTTCACTGTCAATATATGTGTCCGTGACTGGAGTGTGCTGTGCAGGTTCTGAGAACGCCCGACGACCGTTTTGCCGGACTCGCTGATTACCCGTTCGAACCGCATTATGTCCAAATCACCGATGCCGACGGCACCCCGCTGCGTATCCATTATGTTGACGAGGGACCGCGCGATGCAGCGCCGGTCCTGCTGATGCACGGGGAGCCGAGTTGGTCGTATCTGTACCGGAAATTCGTGCCGCCACTCGTCGCACGCGGCCACCGCGTGATTGCGCCCGACCTGATCGGTTTTGGCAAGTCGGACAAGCCGGGCGCGCGTGCAGATTATAGTTACGAGCGCCATGTTGCGTGGATGAGTGGCTGGCTGCTCGCACTTGATCTGCGCGACATTACGCTGTTTTGCCAGGACTGGGGCGGGTTGATCGGGCTGCGTCTTGTTGCGGCCTTCCCGAACGTTTTGCGCGACTGGTGATCGGAAACACCGGTCTGCCAACCGGTGAGGGTATGTCGGACGGTTTTAACGCGTGGCTGAATTTCAGCCAGAATGTCGAGACGTTTCCGACGGGCGTCATTGTCAACGGCGGCTGCGTGCGAGATCTGGAGACAGCAGAAATCGCCGCTTATGACGCGCCCTATCCCGATGAAAGTTACAAGGAAGGTGCACGGCAGTTTCCCGTGCTTGTACCGGTGACGCCCGAACATGCCTCGGTCGCCGAGAATATCGCCGCGTGGAAAGTGCTGGCGACGTTCGACAAGCCGGTTGTCACCTGTTTCAGCGACAGCGACGCCGTGACCAAAGGCGGTGAGCGGCTGATTATCGAGCGTATTCCGGGCGCAAAGGGGCAGCCGCACAGGATCATCGAAGCGGCCGGACATTTCCTGCAGGAAGACAAACCCGACGAACTGGTTGCGCTGATCGATAGTTTCATCCGCGTGGCAAAGGAGTGAGGCGATGAGAACGATGGTCCTGTCCGCCGAATATCAGGCGATAGAGCAGCACCGGCTGGGGGGCCTTGCGAGTCCGCTCAACATCCGGACGACGTCCCACGTGTCACGGACCCCCGGCGCATGACGCTGGAATATGATCTGTTTTGGTCGTTCCGGTCACCCTATAGCTATTTGTTGACGCAACGGCTGGTCGTGTTGGAGCGGGACTATGACGTTCGCTGCAATGTCCGCATTGTTTACCCGATTGCGGTGCGGCAAGCCGATTTCTTCGCCAATGCCGACCCGCTGTGGTTTGGCTATTTCATGCGCGACGTATTCCGCACCGCCGCATTTGTGGGCGAACCGCTCCGCTGGCCGGTGCCCGACCCGGTGGTGATGGATTTTGCGACGCGGACGTATCCGGCGGCACAACCGCACATCTATCGCCTGAGCCAGCTGGGGCAGGCAGCAGCGGAAGCGGGCAGGGGGTTGGCCTTTATCGACGAGGTCAGCCGGACAATCTGGAGCGGTGCTGTCGATAACTGGCATGAGGGTGACCATCTTGCCCAGGCGGCGGCACGGGCGGGGCTGGATCTTGCTGCGCTTGATACGGCGATTGCGACTGACCCCGATCGTTACGACAGTGCGATCAAAACATCGCAGGAGGACCAACGGGCGGGCGGGCACTATGGCGTGCCACTGATGGTGTTCGAGGGCGAGCCATTTTTCGGGCAGGACCGGTTCGACCAGATGATGTGGCGGATGCAGCAAGTGGGGTTGGCGCGGCGGGACGGTAACGCGCGCTAGGCCGCCCGGAAGTGTGGCGGCGAATCCCGTGGATTTCGCCGCCATTTCGTCAGAACTTCACGCCCGCCGTGACATAATAGTACGACCCGTTAAAACCAAATTGGTTTGCGTTGCGCGTGTACGGGGTCTGGCCGTCCGAGTAGGAAGCGGCTTGTCCGACATCGCCTTCGCGGGTGTTGTTCCACTTGTCGGGATAGACGTTGAAGATGTTGTTGGCCCCGACCGTCAGAGTGAGGTTGCGGTTGAAGGCATAGCTGACGGTCAGATCGGTGACGGTCTTGCCGCCAAAGGTCTGGACGCAGCGGTTGGCCGTATCGCACTGGACACCCGCATCGGCCGCATTGAGGCCCGTCGAGAACGCTTTGACGCTGCCGAAATACGAGGCCCGAACGCCGATATTGAGCTTGTCCCAGCCATAGTTTGCCGACAGCAGGATTTTCGTGCGGGGCTGGGCGACCTCGATCAATTCTGTCGAGGTTTGCCCCAGAAGCTGCACTGCCTGCGCCGCCGCCGAAGCACCGACAAGGATTGCCGCCGGTGTTGCGCGCTGGCGCAGCACCTTGGTCTGGGCGTGGGTACCCGCAATGGTGAGTGTCAGATTCTGGCCCGCTCCTATGCTCGCTTTATACGTCGCCACCACGTCGATACCGCGTGTTTGTGTGTCGATCTGGTTCGTGAAGAAGCGGATTTCGCGTGCTTCGGGAAACAGGGCGCGGACCGCCGGGTAGTTCGCGGTCAACAGTCCTTCGGAAATGACGATCCGGTCCTTGATGTCGATCTGGAACGCATCGACGGTCCAGGTCAATCGCCCG
Source organism: Sphingomonadales bacterium (assembly GCA_031386545.1). Classification (GTDB taxonomy): domain Bacteria; phylum Pseudomonadota; class Alphaproteobacteria; order Sphingomonadales; family Sphingomonadaceae; genus Sphingomonas_O. The sequence goes on along the minus strand of JANNCK010000016.1, from coordinate 7,537 downwards.
CCGGCGACTTCGGGAAAATCGCCGGTAAAACCGAGGCTGAAGCTGTTCGAAATTTCGGCCTTGGGCTGAGGGACGCCAAGCAAAGCGAGGCGGGGGTCGTCGCTTGATACCTGTTTGGTTATCAGAATGAGGTTATTTTGTACCGTTGACGTGTTGACGCGGTTGCCGATCTGTTGAAGCGACGGGGCGCGAAAGCCGCGGTTGTATGAACCACGGATAGCGAGCGCATCCGACAGCTTTACCCGGCCAGCGATTTTGCCCGACAGATTGCCGCCAAAGTCGCTGTAGTTTTCGTAGCGCAGCGCCGTGGTCAGCAGGAACGAGTCCGAAATATCGGCTTCAACATCGACGTAATACCCGATATTGCGGCGGCTCAGATTATTTTCGTCGGCGGGGGCATAGCCCGGGCGTCCGTTTGCCCCGGGTGCCTTACCCGAAGCCGCCAGCGGTCCTGTTGCGTATGAGGCCGGATCGCCGCGCAGCACCTGGAAATTGTCGCGCCGGTATTGCGCGCCCCATGCGATGTTCAGCCCCTTGGCAATGAAGCCGACCGGCCCGAAATCCTTCGAAGCGCTGAGGTCGACAATCGTCTGGTTGAAGACTGTCCGTCCGACGTAAAATGATGTCGGACTCGCCGCGCCGAGCGACGCATTGACTGTATTGTTTGCAAATTGGTCGAGGTGATTGTGACCATAGCCAACGGACAGATCGAGTTTCCAGCCTGCGACCTCAGCATTTACACCCAATGTCCCAGAGTAATCCACGGTCGTGCCCGGCAGGATCGGGACATAGCCGTCCGGAAAGATTGACAGGCTGGAGTTGCCGAACGTGGCGGGCGCACGGAAGAAGCCGAAAGCGCGGATGTCCTTGCGGCTATATCCGCCGAACAGATAGACATTAACCGTGTCCGAAACCGGCAGCGAGCTATTGAGAAACGCCTGATAGGTGCGGTTCTGGTTGGCCCCGTAATTACCGATAACGAACGGCGTCTGGGGATAGATGCCGCGATCAAGTCGTGGTGTCGCGGTCGTATAGGGGAATGCGGCGGTCGGGCCGGTTGTTGCATAGGTCGCCGGTGTCGCAGGATAAAGCGCGCCGCTGTAGGTGTCCGAGCGGTTGGTCCCCTCGAACGAGAAATATTCGAGCGTGTAGTTGATGAAACCGCCGTTGCCTCCGAGCGGGAAGCCGTGATTAAGGGCGATTTTGCTGGTAAAGCCGTCGCCGCGCTGGTGGATGCCAGCGGTCGCGTCGAGGGTGCCGCCATCGGAGCCGTCCTGCAACGCGAGATTGACGATACCGGCAATCGCGTCCGAGCCATATTGAGCCGCCGCACCGTCACGCAACACTTCGATCCGCTTGACCGCTGCCGACGGAATCGAGTTGAGATCGGTGACTACCGTGCCAAGGCCGGGGGCGACGTTCAGGTTCAGCCCCGAAAACTGGTGGCGACGCTTGCCGTTGACCAGCACGAGGACTTGATCGGGCGACAGGCCGCGCAGACTGGCGGGATCGGCAAAGTTGGTTGCACCGTTCACGCCGTATTTTGCGGAGTTGAATGATGGTGACGAGAACTGGACCTGCTGACCGAGGTCGGTCTGCCCGGTGGCGCGCAACTCCTGGCTGCTGACCACATCGACCGGCACGGGACGGTCAACATCAGTGCGCGGTTTGCCGCGCGAACCGACAACGACAATGTCATTGGCGGCGTCGGTTGCCGTGGTTGATTGGTCCGATACGGTCTGCGCCATCACCGGCGCGGATACGATCAATGTGGTCGAGCACAGCAGCGCCGCGACCAATGTCTTGCCCTCGTTCATCGTTTTCCCCTTCGTGTTTTGTTAGTCTGTTGTAATTGCGTCGAGATCGGTGGGTTCATCCAAGCGACGTTCCGGAAGTTTGCCCGCGAGCGCCTTTGCAAGCCGTTCGGTATCGAGAGCGCCTTCCCATTTCGCGATCACGATTGTGGCGACCGCATTGCCGATCAGGTTGGTCAGCGCGCGGCATTCGGACATGAACCGGTCGATGCCGAGAATGAGCGCCATCCCTGCGACCGGCACAGTCGGAACGACCGACAGCGTTGCCGCCAGAATGACGAAGCCTGCGCCGGTAACGCCTGCGGCCCCCTTTGAACTGATCATGGCAACCAGCACGAGCATCAACTGGTCACCGAACGAAAGATGGACGCCCAGCGCCTGCGCGATGAACAGCGCCGCCAGCGTCATGTAGATGTTGGTGCCATCGAGATTGAACGAATAGCCGGCAGGCAGGACCAGCCCGACCACTTCGCGGCTTGCGCCTGCCTGAGTGAGCTTTTCCAAGGTGCTGGGCAGCGCGGCTTCGGAAGAAGAGGTACCGACAACGAGCAAAAGCTCGTCCTTCAAATACCGGATCAACGCGAAGATCGAGAACCCTGCGGCGCGGGCAATGGTGCCAAGGATGACCACGACGAACAGGATCGACGTGGCGTAGAAAGTGGCGACGAGCCAAGCGAGCCCGGCGAGACTGCCTAGGCCGAAGGTGCCGACTGTGAAGGCCATCGCCCCGAACGCTCCGATGGGCGCGAACTTCATCAAAATGTGGACGATCTGGAAGACAACGCTGTTCGCCGATTCCAGCAGGGTGAGGAACGGGCGCGCAGGCTTGCCGACAATCGCAATGGCGAGGCCAGTCAGGATTGCCACGAACAAGGCTTGCAGAATGTCACCGTCGGCTAGCGCCGAAACCGGCGTGGTCGGAATGATGTGGGTGAGAAAACCGACAATGGTCTGATCGTGTGCAGTTTTGGTGTAATCAGCGATCAATTTCGGATCGAGCGATGCGGGATCAATGCCCATACCTGCGCCCGGCTGCACGACGTTGCCGACAACCAAGCCGACGATCAGCGCCAGCGTCGAGACCGCGAGGAAATAGGCGAGGGCACGGCCGAAAACCCGACCAACTGTGCCAGCGTGGTTCATCCCGCCGATACCGGTTGCGACGGTGAGGAAGATAACCGGTGCGATGATCATTTTGACGAGTTTGATGAACGCGTCGCCAAGCGGTTTCAGGCTGGCCGCGAGGTCGGGCATCAACGCGCCAATCGTCACGCCAAGCACGACCGCTACCAGCACCTGAACATAGAGCAGGCGGTAAAGCGGCGTTCTGCCGGTGGGCGTTGTCGCCTGAGTAATCGCCACTGCACTCCCCTCAATGCGCCGATTATCCAGCGTCGCTGGAAAAATGGTTGAGAGTGTTGCGCCGTGCAAAAGGATTATTCAAAATACTATCTATATGAAAATATGATACATTTGTTTTTGAAATAGTATTTTCGTGCGGAAATTCGCCAATCGATATTGGCAAATGTGCGGATTTTCGCCACATTATGTCGATGAGGAAACGACTCACTTCTGTGGCGGCGTGGGTCTTGCCCGGTGTTCTCCTCGTTGCAGTTGGGGCGTTGCTGTTGATCGGACAGGAGATCGCTACGCGCCGCGCGGTAAATGCCGAAGCGTCGCGGGCGCGGGCATCGGCGGTGTTGCTCGCTTCGTCGTTCCGGCGCGAACTCGAAAAATTCCGGCTGGTTTCGGTCGTGCTGGCGCAGGACCGTGAAGCGCAACTTGCGCTACAAACGCGCGATCCCGCACGGCTGCGCGCGCTCGACCGCAAGCTGGAGGCGCTCAGCACCGAAACCAGCGCGGCGGTGGTCTATCTGCTCGATAATCGGGGCTTTACGGTGGCGGCGAGCAACTGGCGGCGTCCGGATAGCTTTGTTGGTGCCAGCTATGCGTTCCGCGCCTATTTCAAGGATGCGATGGTGAACGGCCAGTCGCAGCAATTCGCGCTGGGGACGCGCAGCCGACGGCCCGGCGTTTATGTTGCCAACCGATTGGGCGGGCGCACCGGCGCGCTCGGGGTCTTCGTGGTCAAAATCGAATTCGATGCGCTGGAGGCGGAGTGGCGGCAGTCCGGCAATCCGGCATTTGCATCGAACCAGAGTGGCATCATCCTGGTGACGTCGGTTCCGGAATGGCGCTTCCAGACGACGGCAATATTGTCCGAGGCGAGGCGCGAACAGATACGGCGAAATCTGGAATTCGGTGCCGAGCCACTTGTCCGCAACCGCCTGTTCGCGACATCGAGTGTCGCCCCGGCGGGATCGCCGAACGCTTATTCGCGACCTTATATCGAAGCGGTTGAGGAAGCCCCCGACGGCTGGATGATCCATGTACTCGCGTCGACAGTACAGCCGGTTGCGGTTGCGGTGAACACAGTCCGGCTTGTCCTGTTGACAGTGATTTTGGCGGCTGTCGGGTTTTATCTGTGGTGGCGTTATCGCCGCCGCGTGGCGACGGCGCGCGCCGAGACATTGGTGACGCAGCGGCTTGACGTGCTCAACCAACGGCTCGCGCAGGCGACCAAATTGGCGACTCTAGGACAGGTTGCGGCAGGCGTGGGGCACGAGATTAACCAGCCGGTCGCGGCCATCAGCACCTACGCGCACAGTGCGCGCACCCTCATCGCGCACGGCCAAGCGGAGGCGGCCATCGGGGCAATCGACCGTATTGCCGCGCTGACCGTGCGGATCGGGATTATCACGCGCGAATTGCGTGGATTTTCCCGCCGGACGTCGCAGGAAATCGGGCCGGTGGTCGTGGCCGAGGCGGTCGAGGGCGCATTGCTGTTGCTGCGTGACCGGGTGCGAACTGGCAGCGCGCAGATCGAGGATTTGACGCAGGGGTCCGATGTCCGCGTGATCGGCGAACATGCGCGGCTCGAACAGGTGCTGGTCAATCTGGTCGCCAATGCACTGGATGCCGGCGCGACGCATATCCGGGTTGTTGTCGTACAGGACGAAGGTGTGACCCTGTCGATTGCGGATGACGGTCCCGGATTATCCGCCGAGGCGCGGGCAGGCCTGTTTCAACCGTTCACTACGTCGAAAATCGACGGACTGGGGCTTGGTCTCGTCATTTGCCGTGATATTGCAGTGGAATTCGGCGGTGATCTGGTCGCGGCAAGTCCCCCCAAAGGCGCTGAATTCCTGCTCCGGTTGCGGCGCGCTCCATGAACAGGGTGCTGTTTGTCGATGACGATGACGACCTGCGCGATGCGACGCAGCAAAGCTTGACGCTTGCAGGCTTCACGGTCGATGCGGTCGGCAGTGCGGCGGCGGCGCTAAAGTTGGTCGAGGCAGGGTTTGACGGTGTGGTTGTCACCGATATTCGGATGCCTGAGATGGACGGGCTTGAGCTGCTCCGGCGGCTGATTGCACGCGACGCCGATTTGCCGGTTATCCTGATCTCGGGTCATGCTGATGTGGCGACCGCCGTCGGGGCTTTGCGTCAGGGGGCCTATGATGTGCTCGCAAAACCCTATCCCCCGGATCAGTTGATCGCGAGCATCGAGCGTGCGCTGGAGCGGCGTCGCCTTGTCATCGAGAACCGCCGGTTGCGCGGCGACCAGTCGGCGGCAGGGACCGGTCCGTTGCTTGGCCAATCCCCCGCTATCGAGCATTTGCGACGCACCATCGCGCAAATTGCCGAGGCGTCAGTCGATGTCTTGATCGAGGGTGAAACTGGAACGGGGAAGGGCGTTGTCGCCCAGATGCTGCACGCCCTGTCGCGGCGACCGCGCGCTATGGTCACGGTCGATTGCGGCGCGTTGCCCGATGCGCTCGTCGAAAGTGAGCTGTTCGGCCATGTCAGCGGTGCATTTGCCGGTGCCCAGCATCCCCGGACGGGGCGGATCGAACAAGCCGACCGGGGGACGCTGTTCCTCGACGAAATCGACGCAATGCGTGGGGATGTTCAGTTGAAACTCCAGCGCGTGCTGGAAACGCGCGAGGTGACGCCGCTCGGCAGCAATCTGGCACGCGCCATCGATGTGCGGGTGATCTCGGCAAGCAAGGCCGATCTGGGGCAGTTGGTGCAGCAGGAAGCCTTTCGTGCCTCGCTCTATTACCGCGTCAACGGGGTGACCTTGCGGATCCCGCCATTGCGGGAACGGCGTGAGGATATTGTGCCGCTGTTCCGCGCGTTTGTTTCGCGTGCTGCCGAGCGGCTGGGACAGGAATTGCCGATGCTGAACGCGGCGGTGTGGCGGCGGCTCGACGATCATGACTGGCCTGGTAATGTCCGCGAACTGATGCGTTTTGCCGAAAATGTCGCGCTGGGGATTGCGGATGATGTTGCCGACAGCCCGGGTGCTGGATCGGATGTATCGCTGAAAACGCGGGTCGGGCGGTTCGAGGCGGATCTGATCGAGGAAGCACTGGGAGCGGCGAACGGCGACGTCGCCGCAGCCATTGAAGCGCTCGGCCTGCCGCGCAAGACATTCTATGACAAGGTCGCCCGCTATGCCATCGACCTTGCGCGGTTCCGCGATGTCAGTTCCGGACGAAAAGCTCGACGCTGAAGGCAGGCAGATGGCGAGCGGGACTGCACTGGTGGGTCTGACCGCGCCCGAAACCAGGAAGATAGAGCCTGCGGGTCTTGATGCGTGCGATGACCAGTTTTTACACTCGTCAGCTAGCCGCGCCCGCCGCCAGCGCGTTTTGTGCCCTGGCCCAAAATTCGGCGAAAATCAGAAGGAGAGCAGTGGCGATGGTGTCCGGCATGGAACCAGTTCAAATCCTTGGTTTGGCTTCCCGTGCTAGCACGATCCTCTGCTGAACCGCTCCCTGCGATGCGCGCCGTTACCCCCATCCAATCGTTTTATCTCAGTAGCTTGCGCAATCGGGTAGCATTTGGTTACAAACCCAGTCAGACATTGTTCAGCAAAGAATTGGGGCAGAGAAAAATATGACCACCGAAACAATGGCGTTGGCCAGCGGCACAACCACAGCTCGCAACCAGACTGCCGGTCGTAGCAAATGGCGTTTGCTGGTCGGGGCTGCGTCAATTGGCCTCACTGTTGTTTCCGGGTCGCTACAGGCCGCTGCAACGCTGCCGGCGGCTGCAGCCATCCCCGCCGTGGTTGTTCCCAACACGATCGGTGATCTCGCCGACTATATTGTTCAGCATCCGCAGGAAGCCGAAGTCACAGTGCGTGCCAACGCCGAGCGTCTTGGCTTGGGCAAAAGCAATTCGCCGCAAGTCGGGGGTTTGGTCGCGCGCCTGTCGACGGCGATCGTTCAAGCACGCGGTCGTGCACAGATTGTAGCCATTTTGCTCGAAGCGGCCAATGGACCCGAGAGCACCGCGCGCATTGACCGGGCATCTGCATTGCAGCGTAACGGCACCTCCGGTGCCGTCGGTGGTTTGTCGCTTGGCGTCATCGGCGCAGGTTTGGCCGCTGTTGCAACGGGCGTCCTTGTCGCAACGCAGGCCGGTCGCACCCAGACGGCCACGACGCCAACCCCCACGCCCACGCTAACCCCGACACCAACGCCGGTAACAGTAACGCCGACGCCAACGCCGACGCCAACACCAACGCCGACGCCAACACCAACACCAACGCCAACGCCAACGCCAACGCCAACACCAACACCAACGCCGACGCCGACGCCGACGCCGACGCCGACGCCGACGCCGACGCCAACACCGACGCCGACGCCAAC
>JANNCK010000001.1:0-20815 GCA_031386545.1 Sphingomonadales bacterium | reverse complement strand
GCTGGGATAGTGTTTGGTGACGACAATATCGCCGTCGTGCGGAGCGAGTTCGGGGGTGAAGTCGCCCAGCGGATTGCCCGTGTCGAAAGCCGCGAGCGCAGGCACTTTGCGGTAGAATTGTCCGCCGTCCTCTGGACAGGTGTATTCGACGCGGGTGAAAATGACCGGCACGCCTGCAGCGCGCGCCGTGTCGGCCAGCCGCGCCGCCACCGCGCGTTCGGCCTCGACCCCCGCATAGAGACCGCAGTCCCTGTCGAAATAGGCGCGCGCGAAATCGATCAGGATGAGTGCGGGCGATGCCCCCCGCTGCAACGTCCCGCCGAAACCGGCCGCAGCATAATCGGAGTCGAGATCATTGGCGTTGCGGCTCATGCGTTGCCTTTGTCCATCTGGTGGAGAGACGGGGCTATACAGCGGGCAGAGTGGTTTGTATACAAATCTGATGAACCGACGCGTGGAAATCGTAGAAGTATCTCCGCGTGACGGACTCCAGAACGAAAAGGTGCTCGTCTCGACCGCCGACAAGATCGCGCTGGTCGAACGGCTGATTGCCATCGGCGCACGGCGCATCGAGGTTGCCAGTTTCGTGAACCCCCGTCGTGTTCCGCAAATGGCCGATGGCGAGGCACTGATCGCGGGTCTGCCCGACGACAGGCGTGTCACTTATATCGGCCTATGCCTGAATGCGCGCGGGGTCGAACGCGCGATTGCAAGTCGCGCGAACGGGCGCGGTATCGACGAGGCGGGGTGCGTGATCGTTGCCAGCGATGCTTTTGGTATAGCCAACCAGGGCCAGACCGTTATCGAGGGGATTGCCGCAAACCGCGAGATGCTGGTACTGGCCAAGGGTGCCGGACTACCCGCGCAAGTCACCATATCTGCAAGTTTTGGTTGTCCGTTCGAGGGCCCGGTTCCCCAAGCGCGCGTGCTCGACCTCGCCGAACAGATGGCCGAAGCAGGTGCGGCGGAAATTGCTTTTGCCGACACGATCGGGGTCGGCGTGCCCGCTCAAGTCGGTGAAATGTTCGAGCGCGCGTTCGAGCGGCTGGGCAAGGATTTTCGCGTGCGCGTCCATCTTCACGACACGCGCGGCATGGCCCCTGCCAATGCCTGGGCGGCGTATCAGGCGGGGTGCCGCGTGTTCGACAGTGCGTTGGGCGGCCTCGGCGGCTGTCCGTTCGCGCCGGGCGCGGCGGGCAATGTCGCGACCGAAGAACTGATTTATATGTTTGCACGCAGCGGTTTGGATTGCGGACTCGAGCTGGACGCTGCGCTTGACGCCAATGCGTGGTTTGCAGGCGTAATGGGCAAGAAATTGCCCAGTCGCGTCGGACGGGCGGGAGATTTCACGGTGAAGGAAGCAGCATGAGCTATCGTCTGGGCGTCGATGTTGGGGGCACGTTCACCGATCTGTTGATTATCGACGAGGCGAGCGGGCGGACCTACCGCGACAAGGTGCCATCAACGCCGCACGACCCGTCGGAAGCGGTGATCGCGGGTGCGCGGCAATTGTGCGAGCGGGCCGAGATCACGCCGCAAGAACTCGCGCTATTCATGCACGGCACCACCGTTGCGACGAACGCGGTGCTCGAACAAAAGATCGCCCGCGTCGGCCTGATTGTGACCGAGGGTTATCGCCATATCCTCCAGATTGCGCGCAGCCTTGTTCCGGGTGGGCTGGCAGCGTGGATCGTCTGGCCGAAGCCCGAGCCGATGGCGCCACTTGAAGCGACAATCGAAGCGCCCGAACGCATGGGAGCCGACGGTGTCGTCGTCCGCGCGCTCGACGAAGCGGCGTTGCGCGCCAATATCCGGCGGCTGGCCGAAGAAAAGGTCGAGGCGGTGACCGTCTGCCTCATCAACAGCTATATGAACGCCGCGCATGAGCGCCGCGTCGCAGAAATCGTCGCGGAAGAACTACCCGGTATTCCGGTCAGCATTTCCGCCGACATCCTGCCCGAAATGCAGGAATACGAACGTGCGCTGACCACTGTTGCGAACTCGGCCGTCCGCCCGACGGTGTCGCGCTATGTCGGCAATCTGGAAGCGCAGCTGCAGAACTGGGGCAGCACCGCCAAGCTTAATTTGCTGCGCTCGGACGGCGGGCTGATGTCGGCGGAAAAATCGCGCACCGCGCCGGTCAACCTGCTGATGTCGGGTCCGGCCGGCGGTGTTGCGGGGGCGGTGTGGATTGCCAAAAACGCGGGCCACCCCAATGTGCTGACGCTCGATATGGGCGGCACCTCTACCGACGTCGCACTGATCGAGGATTATCAGGCGCGTTTGCGCCGCGAAACCAGCGTCGGGCATCTGACTGTGCGGGCGTCGTCGCTCGATGTGAAAACGGTGGGTGCGGGCGGCGGATCGATTGCGAGCGTTCCCGAACTCACGAAGGCGCTGCGTGTCGGTCCGCAATCGGCTGGCGCGGTGCCGGGACCGGCGGCATATGGGCGCGGCGGCGAATTGCCGACGGTGACCGATGCCAATGTCGTGCTCGGCTATCTGCCCGAGAATTTGCTCGGGGGCACGTTCAAGCTCGACCGCGCCGCGTCCACCCGCGCGGTGCAGACCGTGGCCGATGCGCTGGGCATCGGGCTGATGGAGGCGGCAGCGGGGATCGTCGCCATCGTCAACGAGACGATGTACGGCGCGCTGCGGCTAGTGTCGGTGCAACAGGGCTATGACCCGCGCGACTTCGCGCTGATGGCATTTGGTGGGGCTGGGCCGCTGCACGGTAATGCGATGGGCGTGCTGATGGGCAGCTGGCCAGTCATTGTTCCGCCGTCGCCCGGTGTACTCTGTGCCTATGGCGATGCGACCACGCGGCTGCGGGTGGACGCCCAGCGCAGCTTCAACAAGCTGGTGACACACACCGGTGATGCCGAAGTCGGTGCGGTGATCGAGCAACTGGTCGATCAGGTCGGGGCCGAGCTTGAGACCGAAGGGGTGCCGCGCGGCGATCAGGAACTGCGCGTCGAAATCGACATCCGTTATTCGGGGCAAGCATTCGAAGTGCCGCTGTTCAGCCCACAGGGCTCGACTATCGCCGACCTCGTCGAGCGCTTCGACGCCGAGCACAAACGGCTCTTTACGTTCAACCTCACCGTGCCGCAGGAACTGGTCAACATCCGCGTCGTGGCGCTCGGCAAGGCGGCGAACGTCAGCGCTGAACGTATCGAGACAGGTTCGGGCGATCCCGCTGCCGCCAAACTCTACGACCAGCGAGTCTGGATGGACGGACGCGAGCAAGATGCGGTGATCTATGACCGCGCCAAGCTCCGCAGCGGCGATGTGGTGCGCGGCCCAGCAGTCGTTACTGAAATGGATTCGACCACACTCGTCCTGTCGGGCCACATCGCGACCGTCGACGATTTTGCCAACATCCTCATTACGCCGGAGGCTCGCTGACATGCCCGCGCAGATCATGCAGACCAACACCACGCCGTTCGTGGCCATCGACCTCGACCCCGTAACGCTCGACATCATCGAAAATGCGATGCGGAATGCGCGTATCGAAATGGACGCGACGCTCGTCCGCACCGCGATGTCGCCGGGCATCCGCGAACAGGGTGATGCCTTTCCGCTGATTGCCGATCCGGCGGGCAAGATGATCGTCGGCCAGTTCGGCAGTTTCATCGACGGATTCCTGCGCGGCTTTACCGGAACCATTGAGGAGGGCGACATGATCTTCCTCAGCGATCCGTACAGCTGCGAAGGCGCGATTTCGCACTCGAACGACTGGCTCGTGCTGCTCCCCGTGTTCCGCGCCGGACGGCTGGTCGCGTGGACCGCGATGTTCGGGCACCAGTCCGACATCGGCGGCAAGGTGGCAGGGTCGATGCCGATCGACGCGCGCGCGATCTTCGAAGAGGGCGTCCGCATCCCGCCGGTGAAAATCTATGCCAAGGGTGTCTATAACGAAGACCTCATCAAGCTCGTCATGCACCAGACGCGCAAGCCCGACTGGTGCGCGGCGGATTTGAACGCACTCATCGCCAGCTGTCGCGTCGCTGCGCGCCGCGTCGACGAAATGTGCGCCCGCTTTGGTGACGATGTTTATGTTTCGGCCACGCAAGCACTGCTCGCGCGCAACCACCGCGCGATGAAGGCACTGATCCAGCAATCGGTCGGCGAGGACGCGGTCAGCTTCGAGGATTATGTCTGCGACGACGGCGTCGGTTACGGCCCGTACAAAATCCGCTGCACGATGCGCCGCGTTGGCGAAAAGGTGATCCTCGATTTCGAAGGGACCGATCCGCAGTCGGATGCGTCGATCAACTTCTATCTCAACGAGAACATGTTCAAGATGTTCTTTGGCATCTACATGATCATGGTCTTTGACCCGCAGATCATGTTCAACGACGGCTTTTACGACCTGATCGAGGTCCGTATTCCCGAAGGCTCTTTACTGAAACCCCGCTACCCCGCCGCGCTGTCGGGGCGCACCCACGCGCTGGGCCGCATCTTTGACATTTTGGGCGGGTTGCTCGGCCAGCGGACGCCCGAGTTCCTGTGCGCCGCCGGGTTCAGCTCAAGCCCGCACCTCATGTATTCGGGGCGCGACAACCGGCCGGGCAAGGGTGGCGAGTGGTTCCAGTTGTTCCAGATCGGCTTCGGCGGGATTCCCGGCAAGCCGTTCGGCGACGGCCCTGACGGGCATAGCCTGTGGCCGGGGTTCACTAACGTCCCCAATGAATTCCTCGAACGCTATTTCCCGCTACGGATCGAACGGTACGAGGCGCTCGCTGATACCGGCGGCGCGGGCAAGTTTCGCGGCGGCAACGGCATTCACATGACTTATCGGTTTCTTGCCAGCGGCACGGTCAGCATCCACGACGATCGCTGGTTTACCTATCCGTGGGGTGTGAATGGCGGCAAGCCGGGAACGCGGGCGCGGAAAGTCCTCGAAAAAGCCGATGGCACGCAGACGGTGGTGGCCAACAAGCTCGACAGCTTGAGTGTCGCGGCGGGTGACCAGTTGCATTTCATCACTTGGGGCGGCGGCGGCTGGGGCGACCCGCTCGAACGCCCGCCCGAATTGGTCGGCAAGGAAATCCGCCAAGGGCTGGTCACGTCGGCAGGGGCCAAGACTTATGGCGTCGTCGCCGATGCCGAGGGCGTCGTCGATGCGGGCGCGACCGAAGCACTGCGCGCGACGATGCGTGCAGCGGCGAACGAGAACGTCCTGTTCGACCGGGGCGGCAGCATCGACGAACTGCGCGCGCGCTGCCTAGACGAAACCGGTCTCGCGCCTCCCGCACAGCCGGTCTGGACACACGCAGTCGCCGCCGAATGAGCGGTGCACTCGAAGGGCTGCGCGTCGTCGAACTCGGGCAGCTCCTCGCGGGTCCCTTTTGCGGTCAGCTGCTCGGCGACATGGGTGCCGAAGTCATCAAGGTCGAACCGCCCGGTGCCGGCGATCCGATGCGCGACTGGGGGCAGGGTGACGACAAGGTCCAGTGGGAAGTCATCGCGCGCAACAAGAAGTCGGTCAGCGCCAATCTGCGCGTGCCCGAGGGGCAGGCGCTCGTCCGTCGGCTGATTGCGACCGCTGACATCCTGATCGAAAATTTCAAGCCCGGCACGATGGAGAAATGGGGACTTGGTCCCGATGTGCTCCTCGCCGAACAGCCCGCGCTCATCATTGCGCGCATGTCGGGCTATGGCCAGACCGGCCCGTACAGCGACCGCGCCGGGTTTGGCGGCATTGGCGAGGCGATGGGCGGCTGGCGCTATATCGTCGGCGAGCCTGACCGCCCGCCCAGCCGCATGGGTATCTCGATCGGTGACACGTTGACCGCGACCTATGGCTGCATGGGCGTGCTCGCCGCGCTGCATGTCCGTGAAAAGACGGGCAGGGGACAGGTCATCGATGCGGCGCTTTACGAAAGCGTGTTGCAAGTGATGGAGGGACTGGTCCCCGAGTATGACCACGGCGGCGTCATCCGCGAGCGCACGGGATCGATCCTGAAGGGGATTGCGCCGTCCAATGTATATGCGTGCAGCGACGGCGAATATATGATCGGCGCGAACAAGGATTCACTGTGGCAGCGGTTGTCGGTCGCGATGGGACGACCCGAGCTTGGCACGGACCCGCGTTACGCCACGCATGTGGCGCGCGGGACAAACCAGACCGAACTCGACGAACTGGTCAATGCCTGGACGCGGACGCGGACCGTTACGGAGGTCGATGCGGCGATGATCGAGGCCGGCATTCCGGCGGGCCGCGTCTACCGCGCCCCCGAAATGCTCGCCGACCCGCATTTTGCTGCGCGTGAAGCAATCATCGAGGTCGAGACCGAACGCTATGGCACGCTCAAGATGCAAAATGCCTTTCCCAAAATGAGCCTGACACCGGGCGGGGTTCGCAGCCCCGCGCCGTCGCGGGTGGGACAGCATAATGCAGAGGTTTATGGAGGGGTGCTCGGCATCGGCGCTGACGAACTCGAACGCCTTGCCGCCGGCGGCGTGGTCTGACACGCTGATGCAATGCCGCGCCTGAAACAGATTGCCCGCGCCGATGCCGATCCGTTCGCGCAGGGGCTTTACCAAATGCTGTTCGGCGACCGCGACCCTGTTGCGGAGCCCGGAACGGCAACGGGAACGCCGGGTACTTGGTGGACAGTGTTCGCCAATTCGACCGACGCGTTCCGGCATACCACCGAGGGGTTCCAGTTCTACCGCTCTAAAAAGCGCAAGCTCGACCCCGTATTGCGCGAACTGGGCCAGTTGCGCGCCGGCTACGCCGTCGGCTCGCAGTTCGTGTTCTCGCAACATTGCAAACAGGCGCGCGAGGTCGGGCTGGACGAGGCGAAGATCGCGGCCATCCCGCATTGGCAAATTGCCGATTGCTACAGCGCGCTCGAACGCGCGGTGCTCGCGCTGGCCGATGCCCTGGCGCTTGAGCGGGGGCGCATTGGCGATGCGGTGTTCGACGTGCTCAAGGCACAGCTTGACGACGAGGCAATCCTTGAACTCACCTATGTGACGGCGACCTATGTCATGCACGCCACGATGTCGCGCGCGCTCCGCCTCGAATATGACGATGTCGACGAGCGCGTGGTCGAGGTGCCCGCGCCGTCTGGCGAGGCCATCGACGTGATGGCGATGGTTGACAGGCCATGAGCTACCACCACCTCGCGCTTGCGGCCAAGGACATGAAAGCGATTCACGCGTTTTACGAAGGTGTGATGGGTTTCGATCTGGTCAAGGTTGAAGTCGGCCCGTCGCCCGGCGGTGGCTGGGCCAAGCATTATTTCTACCGGATGGGGGCAACCGACAGCTTTATCGCGTTCTGGGAAATGCACGGTGTCCCCGGCAGCGATAGCTTCGAACCCAATTTGAGCCGCGCCGCAGGGCTGCCGGACCATATCAACCATATTGCGTTCGGTGCCGACAGCATCGCCGGTCTGAATGCGCGGCGCGCGCAGTGGACAGCGGCGGGACTCGATGTGTTCGAGGTCGATCACAATTGGTGCCGCTCCGTCTACACGCGCGACCCTAACGGGAACCTCGTCGAATTCTGTGTGACGACCGGGAGCTTCACCGACGACGACCGCGCCCGCGCGCTCGCTGCGCTCGACGAAACCGAACCATGTTTCTCGCCGCCGCCTGCCTCAACAAAAGTGCACCGCGCCGTCAGATAACGGCGCACACCGTCTTCGTTTCGAGATACGCGTCCAGCGCCTCGCGCCCCGAATCGCGGCCCCAGCCCGATTGCTTCATCCCGCCGATGGGGAGCGACGCATCATACATCGCGTGGCTGTTGATCCACACTGTTCCCGCACGGATCGCGGCGGCCATGCGGTGTGCGGTCGAGAGGCTCTCGGTCCACACGCCTGCGGCAAGGCCGTAGTCGCTGTCGTTGGCTTCGCGCACGACATCGGCGAGATCGGTGAAGCGTTGCGCGACGAGGACTGGGCCGAACACTTCCTCGCGGACGATTTCCATATCACCGGTCACATTTGTGAGAACGGTCGGCGAGACGAAAGCGCCGTTTGCGGTTGTACCGGACCCGATCAGGGTCGCGTTACCGGCGACCGCGCGTTCAACGAACCCCGCAACGCGCGCAGCGTGTTTGGCTGAAACCAACGGGCCGAGCGTCGTATCAGGCGACAGGCCATGCCCCGCTTTCAAGCCGCTGGCATAGGCGGCGACCCCTTCGACCAGCCGGTCGAAGATGCTGGCGTGGGCATAAACCCGCGAGCCTGCGATGCACACCTGCCCGCCGTTGAAAAAAATTGCATTGGCAACGCCGGGAATTGCCGCATCGAGATCGGCGTCGGCGCAGACGATAACCGGCGATTTGCCACCGAGTTCGAGGCTGACTTTCTTGAGGTTGCCCTTCGCCGCGTCGAGGATCGCGCGGCCAGTGGCCGTCGAGCCAGTGAACGCGATCTTGTCTACGCCCTTGTGCGCGGCAAGCGCGGCCCCGGCTTCATGACCATAACCGGTGACGAGGTTGACGACGCCAGGCGGCAGGCCGGCCTCATGCATTAATTCGACCAGACGCACTGCCGTCAGAGAGGTGTCCTCGGCAGGCTTGAGCACGACCGTGCATCCTGCCGCGAGCGCAGGCGCCAGCTTCATTGCGGTCAGCACCAGCGGCGAATTCCACGGCACGATGGCCCCGACGACACCGACAGGTTCGCGCAGCGTATAGGCGTGGATGGCTTTCCCCGGTGGCGCGTAACCGATGGACGTCGGGATCGTCGCCCCTTCAATGGCTTGGGCAAGCCCGCCGAAATAGCGGAACTGGTTGGCGGCACCCGGAATCTCGGCCCAGCGCCCGACGAACAGCGGTTTGCCCTGATCGAGCGTTTCGAGTTCAGCGAGTTCGTCGATGTTCGCTTCGATCAGGTCGGCGATGCGCCACAGTATCTTGGCGCGGTCGAGCGGCAAGGTCGCCGACCAGCCGGGCAGTGCCCTGCGTGCTGCCGCAACCGCGCGGTCGATGTCGGTGGCGGAACCACGCCCGATCTGCGCGATGGTCTCGCCAGTTGCGGGATCGCGCGTGTCGAGCGTTGCGTCGGCGCGTGTCCATTCGCCGCCGATGCAATGGCCGAAACTGCCGCGATCGACGAATGTTTGCGCGGCGGGGGAGAGTGCGGGGCGGGTGATTGTCATGGCTGGCCTCAGATGTCGGCAGTGGCAGGGTCGTAGTGGAAAATACCGAGCGAGTCCTCGGTCTCGGCGGGCGGCAGGCCGGTCTTGGCGACGTCAAATTGCAGCCGGTCGGCACCGAGCAATGACTGGTGCTGGATGAAATCGGTTCGCGGTTTGCGCGCCGCTTCATAGCGGACAAAGGCTTCGGCAACCGACGACGACGCGGCAAACGCACGGCCGAGAACCACCCCGTCCTCGATTGCCATGGCCGCGCCCTGACCCATGAACGGCAGCATCGGATGCGCGGCATCGCCCAGCAGTGCGATCCGTCCGCTGATCCAAGTCGGCAGGGGTTCGCGCGCGAACAGCCCCCATGCCATGCGGCTGTCGTCGGAGGTGGCCGAAATCCCCGACGTCACATCGTCGTGCCAGCCCGCATATTCGGCGAGCCATTCGTTCATGCCGACGCGGTTCGACCAGCCCTCGCCGCGCCATTGATCGGTTCGTGTCAGCCCGACGAGATTGACGAGCGCCCCGTGCCGTACCGGATAGCGCACGAAAATCCGTCCCGGCCCCGCCCAGACGATCGAGCCTGGCGCTGCCGCCTCGGGCGGCAATCGGTCGGCAGGAACCAGCCCGCGCCACGCGACATGTCCCGTAAAGCGCGCCGGCGGATTGCCGAACACCGCCGAGCGCACCACCGATTTCAGCCCGTCAGCGGCGATGACCGCATCTGCGTCGAGTGTTTTCGCGTCCTCGACGGGCGCGTTCAAGGCAATCGCGTCCGCGCCGACTGCCTCGACGAGCAATTTGTGCAGATCGGCACGGTGGAACATCGCATAGGGCGCGCCATAGGTTGCGCGCGTCGTCGCCCCGCGGGGAATGTCGAGGATCGCCGCGCCGCTATCGAATTTGCGGATTGCCTGTTGCGGCACTTCGTCGGCTGCTGCAGCAAGTGTGGCACCGAGCCCTAGCGACGCCAGCCCCTTCCATGCGTTGGGCGTTATCGTAATGCCTGCACCAACATCGCCAAGCACGGGTGCTTGTTCGTACACCGCGACCTCGTGCCCCGCGCGGTGCAGCGCAATCGCCGCGGTCAGCCCGCCGATCCCCGCCCCGATGATGGCAATTTTCACAGATTTCATACCTCGCAGCAGAATAAATTGCTTAGCTGGAGTGACGACCCGTATCCACCGACCGCGAGCTATTGCCCGTTTCTGTTCGCCAAGCGAACGAAACGCGGCGCACGCATGTTTGACGCGCCAACGCGGCCGACCGTGGTTGCATGACTGACTTCCCGTCTGATCTCGCCGTACGCCTTCGTTCCGACAAGATCCTGCTTGCGCCTGGCGTTTACGATCCGCTGTCGGCCTTGATTGCGGAACAGGCGGGGGCAGAAGCGCTGTTCCTCTCGGGTGCGGCAGTGGCGATGACGCTCCTCGCGCGGCCCGATGTCGGGCTGGTGACGTCTAGCGAGATGATCGACGGGGTGGCGCGGATCGTTGATCGGGTTGCGGTGCCGGTGATTGTCGATGGCGACCAGGGTTTTGGCAACGCCGCGCACCTCCAGCGGTTCGTGCGCGGGCTTTGCCGCGCCGGCGCGGCGGCGGTGCAGATCGAGGATCAAGTTGCGGTCAAGCGCGTGACCGGAATCCGTGCGCGGCCCTTGGTGCCACCGGCCGAGATGGTCGGGCGGATCAAGGCTGCGCAGGATGCGCGAACACAGGACAGCTTCCTGATTTCGGCACGCACCGATGCGCTGACCACGACCGGCCTCGACGATGCGCTCGACCGCGCCGAGGCTTATGTCGCCGCAGGGTGCGACCTGTTGTTCTTTGAATCTGTCAAGATTGGTGCCGATGCCACTGCGGTTGTTGCGCGCTTTCGAGGGCGTGTCCCGCTCGTGGTCAACCTCCTCGAAGGCGGGGGCGCACCGTTCGCCGATGCGGGCGAGGCCGAGCGCAGCGGTTTTGCGCTGGCGCTCTTTCCTGCAACCGGTCTGGGGGCCGCTGCACACGGCCTGCGCACAGCTTATGCTGCACTGATCCGCGACGGAAGCAGCGCGTCAGTGCGCGGCTGTTTGACCGATATGGCCGGGATGAACGCTATTGTCGGTACTGCTGACTTCGCGACCGCTGTCGCCGCATATGGAAATCCGGAATGACCGAAACCCGCATATCCGCACGGGAACCCCGCTTCGCCTTCCGCAGCGAAGGCTATGCGTGGAGCGTCGTCGCTATCCTGTGTTTCGGTGCCGTCGTGTCGATGCTCGAACGGCAGGTTATTAACTTGCTTGTCGAGCCCCTGAAGTCCGATCTTGGCATTTCGGATACGCAGATCAGTATCCTTCAGGGGTTCGCTTTTGCAATTTTCTATGCGGCGATGGCCCTGCCGATTGGACGGATCATCGATGCGAAAAGCCGGATCGGCGTGATCGTGTGCGGGGCCATCGTGTTTTCGGTGGCAACCTTTACCTGCGGGCTTGTCGCTAGCTTCGCACTGCTGATGCTCGCGCGTGTTTTCGTGGGCGTTGGCGAGGCCACGCTAATGCCGGCAGGCATGTCGATGCTCGGTGACTATTTTCCGCCTGACAAGCTAGGTCGCGCGGTCGGATTGCTGATCGGATCGACCTATGCGGGAACCGGGATAGCACTGATCGTTTTGGGCAACGTTCTAGGCTGGCTGGGCGCTCGTCCGGATTTTGTCCTGCCCGTCATCGGTGTTGCCCGCGACTGGCAGCTTGCCTTCATGATTGCAGCACTGCCGGGCTTTGCGTTCGTGGCGCTGATGGCGCTGGTGCGCGAGCCGCCGCGGTCGTCCCCGACCGGTCTCGTCGGGGAACCGGTGCCCTTCACAGAAACGCTCGCATTTGTGCGGGCGAACCTGCGCCACGTCATCCCGATCTTCATCGGCATCCCGCTGTTGGCAGCGGCAAGCTTTGGGATGAGTGCCTGGATTCCGACCTTTTTCATCCGCACCTATGGTTGGTCGGCGAGCGAGATCGCACCGATCTTTGGCCTCATCATCATTTTGTGCGGGACTGGCGGGACGGTTGCTGGTGGCGTGTTGTCCGACTGGCTGGCGAAGCGCGGCGTCCGCCAGCCGGGGCTGCTGGTGCCAATCGTGACCGGGTTGCTTGCCGCCCCCTTCGTCATCGCCTTTCCACTCGCGGGACAGTCGCATCTGTCGATTGCGTTGCTGGTTCCTGCAATCTTCATTGCCTCGATGCCATTCGGGGCGGGGACGGCAGGTATTGTTGCGTTTGCGCCGAACCGGATGCGCGGGCAGATGGTGGCGATGTATATGTTGCTGGCAACGCTGGTCGGCACGGGCGGCGGGCCTTGGGCAATGGCTGCTTGGACCGACAGCATTTTGGGTGACCCTGCTGCGGTACGCTGGTCGATTGCGACGGTCGCCGGCGGGTTGCTGGTGATCGGATCAACCGTCATCGCAACGGGGCTGCGGCGCGGCGCTGCGGATCCGGTGGTCTATCCGCGCAGCGGTTAGCACAAGGGACTTGTGCACCCATAGCGCGCGTGCAGACTAGTCAGAACTCACTTGACGAAAGACAGAGATGGACATCGCAACCAACATCGCCACCCCCAAAATCGGGGATGAAATCAACGGACCCGGCAAAGCGTATTTTGACCAAGTCGTCACCGACAACATCATGGACGCCCTGGTCGAGCTTTCCGCCGAAGTCTGGACAACGCGTGACCGGTTGATCGTGCTCGAAGCCGTACTGGCCGACAGGGGCATCGATGCGGCAGCGCTGGTCGAGGCACATGTGCCGAGCGATGCTTTCAAGGCGGACCGCAAGGCTGCACGCGACGCTTTCATAACGCAGGTTTTTGCCAGTTTCTCGCGGAGGACCGCATGACATCCACAACGCTCTCTCCCCGTGGCAGCATCGGCGTGCTGCCGCGTCCGGCAAAACTGGCCGACGAAAGCTACACCGATTTCGTCGAGAGTTTTCGCGACATGGCGCTGGTCAAGATGTTCCCGATCATGTGCGGTGCCGGACACGAGGCGATGGCAAAAGCCGGAGTGGAGCCCACTCCACAAGTGCCGCTCGACGTCGTTCAGGCGCATTTCAATAAAGTGCCCGTCGTCCAAGCGTGGCAACGCTTCATGCGCAGCGCGCAAGAGATGATGTGGCGGCGCACCCGTGCCTCGTTTGCCTTCGACGAGGCCGGGCATGAGGCGATGCTCAAGGAATGGGAGGGCAAGGGGCCGGGTTCACTGACGTTTGATCCCGATTTCCACGTTCCAGGCTGGGCGCGGCGCGAAATCCATCTTCAGCCCGGCGGCTATACCGACGACGTGCTGAGCGGCGTTGTCTATCACTATGGTACCAAGATTTTTTATCAGGGCTGGAACGATCAGGACGCGCTGCACGCCGAGGTCGTCGATCTGACGGCGCTGCCGGACGACGGCACTGTCAACAACGTCCTGGAAATCGGCTGCGGCGTCGGACAGGCGACTGTGCAGCTCAAGCGCCGCTTTCCGAATGCGACGGTGCAAGGACTTGATGTCGCACTGCCCGTACTTCGCTATGCCCATATGCGCTCGGCTCAACTCGGAGCCGATGTCGGCTATGTGCAGTCACTGGCCGAAACCATGCCGTTCGCCGACGCCAGTCAGGATGTGGTGCTAAGCTACATCTTCTTCCACGAAATGCCGGTCGAAGTGATGAAGGGCGTGCTGCGCGATGTGCACCGCGTGCTGAGGCCGGGCGGCAAATTCTCGATCTTCGAATTCCCGAGCCACGGGGCGACGCCATTGCCGCCGGCGATGCGTTTCATGATCGACTATGACAGCCGCGACAATTGCGAACCCTATTCGGTCGGCTTCGTCTATTCGGACTTTCGCGGGATCATTGCGGAAGCGGGCTTCGAGGTATCGGACGGCGGCAAGCCGATGAACGACTTCCTCCAGTCGGTGGTGGCGACAAAGCGTTAGGTCGCAGGTCAGCCCGCCGCGCTTGCCGTTCGCATCTCGCCGAGTGATTTTTCGTCGAGGCGGTAGAACGACAGGATGATGACCGCGAGCACCGCCATCGCAGCGGGGACATAGGCGACCCCGAGCAGCACCGCTTGCCGCACGCTTTCGTCGGCGACCTTGGGCGGGGCGGACGGGTTGAACCCGGCATAGCTGAGCGCACCGCCCAGAATCAGCGGGCCGATCGACGAGGCAAGTTTTTCGATGAAGCTATAGAGCGCCGAATACATCCCCTCGCGGCGCAACCCGGTGCGGTGCGCGTCGGCCTCCATTGCGTCGGTCAGCATCGACATCGCGAACAGCACGTTGCCGGCAAAGGCGATGCCGGTCGCAAAGCCCCGCACCGCCAGCGCCCAGACCGGCTCGTCGGGCGTCGCAACTATCCACGACAAAGCGGTGACGCCGGTGACAATGGCCGACAACATATAAGTGCTGCGTTTGCCGATCCGCTTCGACAAGGCGATCATCACCGGAGTCATTGTGAACACCGCAAGGATCATGGCGCCACCGATGACGCCGAGCAGGGTCAGTGGTTTGCCTAGGACGGTTGCAAGCAGGAACACCAACCCGCCGGAAGACGACGCAATCCCGATGAGTTGCACGAGCTTCACGCCGAGGATGAGTTGGAATGGGCGATTGGCGAGGAAACCCGAGACTTGCTCCTTGAAGCTGAGCTTGGCGTCAGTCTGCGGCTGCATCGGCGCCTTGGCGGTCGCGAAATAGGCGGTCATCATCGTGACGAAAATTGCCCCAGCGCCAATTGTGGCGATCCACGCATAGCCTTCGCGTCCCTTGCCCATGACTTCGAGCAGCGCGCCGCCGCCCGACTGGACAAGGAAACCACCGACCGCCGCTACAACGACACGATAGCCGTGGATCGACGAGCGCTCGTGATAGCCGCGCGTCATTTCTGCCGGCATCGCCATATAGGGGACGTTGAAAGTGGAATAACCGGTGGTGTAGAGCAACAACGCAAGCAACACATAGCCCGCTGCGATCAGGCCGGGGCCGCTGGTCACGGTCTCGAACGGCCCGGTGAACGGCACGGTGAACACCATCAGGAATGACAGCGACGAAATGATTGCGCCCCAGAACAGGAACGGGCGGCGGCGGCCCTTGTCCGACTTTGATCGGTCCGACAGCCAGCCCGAAAACGGATCGGTCACCGCATCATAGATTTTTGACAGAAAGATAATGAACCCCGCGATGGCGGGGTCAAATTTCAGCACCGTCGTCATGTAGAACAGGATGAGTGCCGAAATGCCGTTCATCAGCACCGCGACGCCGAATGCGCCCGTTGCCCATCCGGCTTTCAACGACCACGGCAGCTTGTCCATCGGTGTTCCCGTTGCTTCGCCGGTCAAGCATCGCTTCTGCGTCGCTGCGACGTGACTTTATCGCGATTCCGACCGGTGTGCGGATAAAATGGCACCCCGCGCTGGTTGTCATGCCCTATGAAGAGGCAGAACTTGGGACGGGAAAAGGTCGAAAGGATCGTCATGGATTTCCAGCTTCGCCAACGCGGGCGCGCTTCGATGGATTTCCTCATCGCAGTGATGGGTGAATCGCGGCCCTTGATGGCCACATGGAACGGCGAACTTGCCGACGCGCAAGTAACCGCCGACACGCTGCCTGACGACATTGATGCGCGCCATGCGACGGTTGACCGCGCGCTGGCGGGGTCGAAAGCTTGGGCAACGTCGGGACTGTTGATGGAATTTGCCAGCGTCGGCCACGGTCGTGTCGCGCGCGAGGCCTATGCTGAATCGCGTGACCTGCTCGAACCCGAGCTCGAACGGCTCGAAAAATCGGGTCCGGCGACACTGACCATCGATCCCGATTTCGTGCAGCCCGATTATTTTAGGGACGTCTGGTTCCATCGCACCACCGGCGGCTGGGATGGTCACCCGCAACAGGGATTTATCCACGGCGAGCTGATCCACCGCCATTATGTCGCCAAGATCTACCCGGGCGACATCTTTGCGCAGCGCCGCCGCGTCCTCGCCGAACTGCCGCGACAAAACTATACCCGCGTCCTCGAAATGGGGACGAGCTCGGGGCATTTCAGTGTCGCACTGGCGCAGACGTTTTCGGACGCGAAACTGACCGGTGTTGACCTCAGCGTGCCTATGCTGCGGCAGGCACAACGCGTCGCCAACGAAAACGGCTGGGCGTGGGAGTTGCATCAACGCGCGGCAGAGGACACCGGCTTTGCCGATGCCAGCTTCGATCTGGTGGCGAGCTACATCATGTTCCACGAAATGCCCGCGCCGGCGATCCGTGCAACCTTTGCCGAGGCGTTCCGCGTGCTCGAACCTGGCGGGCAGATGCTCATGTCTGACGTCACCCCTTATGCCGCAGTCGATAAAATGGCGTCGTGGCGCGCCGACTGGCTGGCGGTCAACGGCGGCGAGCCGTGGTGGCGCGAGGCGGCGTCGCTGGACTTGGCCGAGGAGGCGCGCGCGGTTGGCTTCGTCGATGTCGAAAGCCGCGGCATCGACGGTGCGCCATATCCGTGGATTGTCATGGGAACCAAGCCGCATGGCTGACTCGGCTGCGGCGCGGATGAGCCAGGCGCATTCGACCGGCGTCAAGCTGGGCACGGCGAATATCGACGATCTCGGGCGTGCGGTGCTGTTGCTCGCCACCGAAGTGGCGGTGCTCAACGACCGTCAACGCGTGCTAGAGGCGGTTCTGGAAGAACGCGGCATTGCGGTTGCCGATGCGGTGCGTGACTATCAGCCAACCGGCGCTCTGGCTGACACGTTACAAGGCGAACAGGCGCGCCTCGCCAAACTCATTGTGGAGGCTTTATGTCCACCAAACGCCTGACCCTTGCGCTCGCATTGCTGTTTGCAACGCCCGCTCTCGCGCAAGCCGATCCGGTTGCGACGGTTGCGACGGTAGCGGCGCGGATGAAGGCGTTTCCGGTCGCTCAATCGATTGAGCGCGCCGATGCCTATACGCCCGCCGAAACGGTCAAGGGTCGCCCGCGTGCGCTGGCGCTTGCACAGGATATGGGCGGAATCGACCCTGCCGCGCTCGCCGCTGCACAGGCCTATGCCGACGCGCAAAACAGCTTTGCTTTCGTCGTTTTTCGCGACGGTAAGGTCGTCCACGAACGCTATGCGGCAGGCTTTACGGCGGCCTCGCGTTTCAGTCCGGCGTCGATGGCAAAGGCGGTTGCCGCGCTGACCTTCGGCACCGCAAATATCCCGCTCGATGCGCGGGTCGACCGCTGGCTGACCGAATGGAAGGGCGATCCGCGCGGGAGCATTACCGTGCGCCAGTTGCTGACGATGTCGAGCGGACTGGAGGTTGTCGGTTTTTCACCTGACCCGGCAGGCAAATCGATGCAATTGCAGTTCGGTCCCGCTGTCACGCAGACGGCACTGTCGTTCAAGGCAGTCGCGGCACCCGGCGGCACGTTTCAGTACGGCAACGTCAATACCCAACTCGCTGCACTCATCCTCGAACGCGCGACCGGTCAACGCTTTGCGACGCTGCTGTCGCGCCGCATCTGGCAACCGATCGGGGCAAGCGATGCCGCGCTGTGGCTCGACCGCGAAGGCGGTACGGCAAAGCTGTGGTGCTGCCTGCAAGCGACTGCGCGCGACTATGGGCGGATCGGACAGTTGATCCTTGATCGCGGGCGCTCGGGCGGGCGACAGGTGGTACCTGCCGCTTGGATAAAGGCGATGACGTCGCCCGCAGCGACAAATCCGAACTTCGGCCTGCAGCTCTGGCTGGGCAGTCCTTACGTCGCTGAACGGCGCTATAATTCGTCATCGCCGCTTGCAATCAAGAGTGCGAAACCGTTCGCCCGCGACGATGTCGTGTTCATGGACGGCGCGATCGGACAGCGCGTCTATATCGTGCCGAGCGAGCGGCTGGTGATTGTCCGCATCGGCAAGTCGAGCATGAACTGGGATGACAGCGAATTGCCCAACCGCGTACTTGCTGGGATCAGCGCGGCTGGGGCGACAGCCTTACGCCGGTAATGCCGCGTAGCAGGGTGTTCGGCAGCACGCTATTGTCCCATTCGGGCGATTTCGGCGGGGTGTCGCCGGTCCGCAGCACGATCAGCTTGGCTGACGGCACGATGAAAATGGCTTGGTTGGAGTTGCCGTCGAACAGCACCAGATCGCGCGCGAGATAGGGTTCGCTGTGAAGCGTTGCGGACAGCTTGCGCGCCGGATTGGCGAAGCCGCGACGCTCGACATACGGCCCTGCCAGCCACAGCCCCAGCCCGTAATGCGGGTTTTGCGCGGTGCCGGTTTTCATCGCCGTGACATAACCAGCGGGCAGCAGCGCGCGCCCGTTCCATTTGCCGTCCTGCATGACGAGGATCGCCATACGCAGCCAGCTTTGCGCGGGAAGCATCGTGCAGCAGCCCGAATGGGCGAGCCCGCCGGGGCGGTTGACCCAGACCTCGCCGCCGGGCGCACCGATGGGTTTGAGGATTTCGGTGCCGACGAACTCGGCATAGCGCCGCCCGGTCGCGCGTTCGATGACCAGCGCGACCAGTTCCGATGTGGCGTTCGAATATTCGTAGATACTGCCCGGCGCATCGGTCAGCGGGTATTTCTCGACAATATATCCCCCATGATCTGGATCAAGATAGGCGCGGTTCCAGACATTGTCAGGCTTGGGGTCGAACCCTTGCGCCAGTAACCCCGAGCGCATGTCGAGCAAGTGGCGCACGCGCATCGCCGCCTGCGGCTTGCCCTTCCATTCGGTAATGAAGTCGGCGACCGGCTGGTCGAGCGATTTGATCTTGCCGAGCATAAGCGCGCGACCGATGGCGAGCGCGGTGATCGGTTTGGCGAGCGATTTCGAGATGATGGGTGTCGTCGCGGTTGTCTTGCCGAAATAAGCCTCGTCTTCGATCTTGCCGTTGCGCCAGACGATGAACGCGCTTGAGTTATTGCGCGCGGCATAGGCGCGCGCCGCTTTCAGCGCATTGGCAGCAATCGTCGGGTGTGCGGCAACGGGGAGCGATATCACCTTAGCTCCCGGTACTGCTTCGCGCGGTTCATAGCTTTTGTACTCGCCGCGCCCGGCGACCATCTCGTTGACGCGCGCCATGAAGATGTCTTCGGTGGCTGCAAGCGCAGTGCCCGCGGAAAACGCGACAGCAATCAAGGCAGCAGTTCGACGCATGGCGGCAGTTTTGCTGCTACTGCATTTCAACCAATGTTGCCCACGCATTCATCCGACAAGCGGATAAAAATGGCGCGATCGGGCGCTGCTTGCGTTGCGGCGATACGTTCGCATGATACGCATGACAGGAACAGATATGGCAAACGGATACAGCAGATCGTCGGTCGTCACAGGCTGGTTGCTGACGCTCGCTTATGTCTGGCATAATGTCATTTCAATTCAGATGCCGCGCAGTCCCAAGGTGTCGGCTTTGCGCGACGACCTGCGTAATTGGCATTATTTTCTTGGTTCGCTGTTGCTGGCGCTCGTTATCGCGCGGCTGATCGCGTGGTCGCGTGACCGCGCGGCAGGACCGCCTGACGGTCTGACACCCGCGGCCCTGACCTGGGGGCGATCATTGGCGCTCGCGAGCTATACATTGCTCCTAATCGCGCCGTTTCTCGGGCTTCTGTACGGATGGAGCGACGGTTTCCCCTTAAAGCTGTTCGGTATCCCGGTTCCCGCACTGATCCACGAAGATCGCGCGGTGTGGATGTTCACCGGCTATTTCCATTCGGGCCTCGGGTTCATGCTTTTGCTGCTCAATCTCGCGACGATGCTGACGGCGGGGTATCTAACCCTGCGCTACGGGCGCGGGTTACTGAACGCATTTCCACCGGGCTATGGCGCGATGTCGTTCCTTGGGCTGAGCGTCACGGTTTATGCCTTTTCGACGTTCCGTTCGCCCGATCCCGGGCCGGGCGCGGTGGCAACCTATTGGGCGGTCTGCGCCGCTGTCACGCTTGTTGGCTGGTTGATCCATCGCAAGCGCACGCCGGTCGAGCGTGGACCGGCGCGCGGGTGGGTACGGGTCGCGGCACCGCTCGGCGTGATCGGGATCGTTGCCGCCGGAGCTTACGGCCCGCACGCGCTGTTCCGCGTCACCCCGTGGCCGATGACCGACGTCGTCAAGGGCGGTCCGCGTGAAATGGTGATGCAGGTCGCACTGCCGCCCGAGACCGAATATGAACGCACGGTGGGGCAGGAAACCTATAAATGGTGCCGCTTTTGCCACACCGTGAAGAAGGGCGAGAAGGCGCTGGTCGGCCCCAATCTCTATGCGATCTGGGGCCAGCGCGCGGGCACGGCACCGGGTTTTGCCTATTCAGACGCGATGACCAAGGCGCGCGACCGCGGCCTTGTCTGGAACGACGAGACGATTTCGAAATACATCGAGCATCCCGATGTGTTCATGCCGGGGACGTCGATGATTATCTCGTCGGGGCCGGTCAGCGATCCAAAAAAGCGTGCGGCGGCGGTGAACATCCTAAAGCGCGAGACGATGGGGCAGTAATATCGTTCAAGAGGTGCCACCCTCGATCTCCGCGATCGACGCCCAATACTCCCCGTCTTGCTCCAGTCCGTCGATTTCGGCTTTCAGGATATGCAGCACCCGACCGAGATAGGCTTCGCGCGCGGCTTCACGCCGTTCGCGGGTCGGCTGGTCGGGAACGAAGGCATCGACAGCGCCAGCGCCCAACCAACCGGCTTTCGCGCCCAGCATCTC
>JANNCK010000431.1:0-9405 GCA_031386545.1 Sphingomonadales bacterium | reverse complement strand
CCGCTTTGCCCCGTTTGCTCTCGCCCTCGCCCTTTTGGCCGCCCCCTCGGTGGCTGCATTGCCGGTCGGCGCGCAGGCTCCCGATTTCTCGACGCAGGGCGCCATGGCTGGAAAGACGTTTCAGTTCTCGCTGGCGCAGTCGCTGAAAAAGGGGCCGGTGGTGATGTATTTCTTCCCCGCCGCCTTCACGACGGGCTGCACCATCGAGACCAAGGCATTTGCCGAGGCGAGTGATGAGTTTAAAAAGGCGGGGGCGACGCTCATCGGCGTTGCTGCTGATCCCATTGAAACGCTGCAACGCTTTTCAACCGAGGCTTGCCGCAGCAAATTTCCCGTGGCCATCGCCAGTCCCAAAATGATTGCCGATTATGATGTGAAACTGCCGCTGATGGGCCGCTCCAACCGCACCTCGTTCGTGATCGGCAAGAATGGCAAGATTGCCTATGTCCTGTCCGAAATGCGGCCTGACGGACACATCACCGGCACGCTCGCGGCGCTACAGGCGATGGGCGGCAAACGCGGCACAAAATAGCTCAGGGTTTGTCAACAATTGTAAGCGTTTACCCCTTTGAAAAGTACATGCTGCATGACCGCATTTCGATGTGGAGATGAGTATGCGTCAACAGGTGTCTCGCCGCGATAATCGCTATGCAGCCCGGCTCGATGTGAAGCTGGACGCGGCACTGCGCGAACTCGGCTCGTCGCAGCGTTTCGACATTCACGTCGACGATCTGTCGCTGACCGGGTTTCGTTTCAACGCCAGCTTTCGCCTGAACGTCGGGCAATTGGTAGCGGTGACGATCCCCGGCCTTGCCGCGCTTGAGGCGCGTGTCGCGTGGGTCGACGGGTTTCACTATGGCTGTGCCTTTGACCGCGCGCTGCATGTTGCGGTTTTCGATCATCTGGTCACCCGTCACCGCAAAGATCGTTAACCCCGTCGCGCTAGGGTCGCGCTATGTGGCCGTTCACTTCACGCAGAATCTTTGGCAACCGCTGGTGGGCGGTGGGATTTGTTGGGGTTATCTGCTGGCAAGTCGCCGATCTGTTCGACCGTCCGTCACCGGCGGGTAACCCAGTCGCGGTGACCGACACCAGCGGTGCCCCGGTCGATGACGAACAGATGCGCCAGATGACCGAAACGCTGAACACACTTCAGAACTCGGACTAGCGCACCCCGTCCCACCTCCGGACAGGTTATGCAAAATTTGGCACAAAGTCACCCTCGCCCCTATGCAGTCATTCACTGGTGAAGATTGTAAACATCCGTTATGGTGCAAACCCTTACAGGGGGTATGGTATGCCAAAGACAGAAGCGACGCGTCGCTCATTCATCGGATCTGCTACTGCAGGCGCTGCGCTGCTGGGTCCATTGGCCGTATTGGCGGGCTGCTCGGGCAACGGCAGCGCACCGTCGGCCGGCTCGGGGTTGCTGAGCCTTCTCGGTGCGGCACCCATCTCCAGCGCCAAGACCGAAGCGCAAATCTGGCAAGACGCGATTGGTGAATCGTTTCGTATCGGCGGCGCGACTGGCCCGATATATGCTTCGCTCGCTTCAGTTACGCCACAGCCGTCATTCAGTACCCGTCCTGACGACCTTCGCCAGCAGTCGCTGGTCCTCTCGTTCGTGCTTGACCGTGGCTATGACACGACTGGCGATGCGATATATTTTCTGGACCGCACCATGGGGACCGAGCCGCGCCTGTTCATGCAACGCGGTACGGATGCGAACGGGCGTGTCGAGCTCGTCGCGCTGCTGAACTAATTTTTAGCCGCTTATCCCGCGCCATTCGGCCTCGTGGTTGCCGTCGTGGTTCGCCATGCCGGGCTTGGTCAGGCAACCGCGCGGGGCCACAAAACTGTCGATTCGCCGCTCGGGCACTTCGCGCCAGCGGATGTTGAACGCGAAATTTATGGGGAAGAAGCACAGCGACGAATAGGGCAGATGGTCGTGGATCCACCACGCGAGCTTTGTCCAGTCACCGGGGTGCGGATAGCGGTCGATAAAGCCCGGCACCGTGATGCAGGCGGTCGCGCCCATCAGCCCGCGATTGTCGAGCTTGTCCCAGATATGCCCCGCCCAGCTGCTTTCGTTGGTCGAACAATTATAGGCGGGCTTGCCAGCGCGCATCAACCGGTTGCCGAGCGCATTGACCCCCGACGACCGATACGACCCGCGCACCGCGATCCGCCCGAATGCGTCCTGCAACGGCTCCAGCAACTCCTCGCACAACCGCGTGCCCGCCGCGATGGCGAGGTCGGGATCGTCGGGAATATTAGGCAGGCCGTGGGTCGCCGCAATCTCCGAAAACAGAAAATCGCGCATGAAAAACGACTTCGATAGCCGCATCCGCCCGAATCTGGTGAGCGCAGCGACCGAAGTCGGTATCTTCAAGCCGCCAGCTTCCTCAACACATACTGCAAAATCCCGCCGTTCATGAAATACTCGACTTCATTGGCGGTATCGATGCGGCAGAGCGCGGTGAAGGTGAAGGTCGAGCCATCGGCGCGGGTCACGTTCACTTCAACGTCCTGACGCGGGGACAGGGCCGCGACGCCCGTGATCGTGAAGCTGTCATCGCCGGTCAGGCCCAAGGTCAGCCGGGTATCGCCGTCCTTGAACTGCAACGGGAGGACGCCCATCCCGACAAGGTTGCTGCGGTGGATACGCTCGAAGCTTTCGACGATCACCGCGCGCACGCCGAGCAAATTGGTGCCCTTTGCCGCCCAGTCGCGCGACGATCCGGTGCCATATTCCTTGCCGCCGATCACTACCAAGGGCGTCTGGTCGGCCTTGTGACGCATCGCCGCGTCATAGATCGCCATGACTTCGCCGTTGTACGACGACATGCCGCCCTCGATGCCGGGGACCATCTCGTTCTTGATGCGGATATTGGCAAAGGTGCCGCGCATCATCACCTCGTGATGCCCGCGCCGCGCGCCGTAGCTGTTGAAATCGGCCTTGCTGACCTGATGCTCCATCAACCATTTACCCGCCGGTGAATCAGCCTTGATCGAGCCTGCGGGGGAGATGTGGTCGGTGGTGATCGAATCGCCCAATATGGCGAGCGGCTTTGCGCCAAGGATGTCACTGACCGGCGCAGGCGTCATCGACATGCCGTCGAAATACGGCGGGTTGGCGACATAGGTGCTCCCCGCGCGCCACTGATAGGTGTCGCTGCCGGTCACGTCGATCGCCTGCCAATGGACATCGCCCTTGTAGACATCGGCATAGCGGGCGCGGAACATGCTGCGGTCCATGCACGACGCCATGGTCTCGGCGACTTCGGCGTTGGTCGGCCAGATGTCCTTCAGATAGACATTCGCGCCGTCAGTGCCGACGCCGATGGGGGTGGTGATGAAATCCTCGGTCACGGTACCCTTCAGCGCGTACGCCACCACCAGCGGCGGCGAGGCGAGGAAGTTCGCGCGCACGTCGGGCGAGACGCGGCCCTCGAAGTTTCGGTTGCCCGACAGCACCGAGGCAGCGACAATGTCGTTGCCGTTGATCGCGTCCGAAATCGGCTGCGCTAATGGCCCGCTGTTCCCGATGCAGGTCGTGCAGCCATAGCCGACGAGGTTGAAGCCGAGTGCGTCGAGATGCGTTTGCAGGCCCGCCTTATTGAAATAATCGGTCACGACCTGCGATCCGGGCGCGAGGCTGGTCTTGACCCAAGGCTTGGGCTTCAGGCCGCGCTCATTGGCTTTCTTGGCGACGAGACCGGCGGCGATCATCACGCCGGGGTTCGACGTGTTGGTGCAGCTGGTGATCGCGGCAATCACGACGTCGCCGTCGCCGATGTCATGGGTGCGGCCCTCGACCGGCACGCGCTTGAACCCGTCGTGCTTGTAGACCGACGACAGCTCGCCGTTGAACACATCGTCGACGTCGGTCAGCGCGACCTTGTCCTGCGGACGCTTCGGCCCCGCAAGGCTCGGCACCACCGTCGACATGTCGAGTTCGAGCGTCGAGGTGAACACGGGGTCGGGCGAGTCGGCAAAGCGCCACAGACCCTGCGCCTTGGCATAGGCCTCGGTCAGCGCGATCTGGCTCTCTTCACGGCCGGTAAGGCGCATATAATCGAGCGTCTTGTCGTCGATGCCGAAGAAGCCGCAGGTCGCGCCATATTCGGGTGCCATATTGGCCAGCGTCGCGCGGTCGGCGAGCGTGAGCGAATCGAGCCCCGACCCGTAATATTCGACGAAACGGCCGACGACGCCGTGCTTGCGGAGCATTTGGGTGCAGGTCAGCACCAGATCGGTCGCAGTGATCCCTTCGTTCATCGTGCCGGTCAACTTGAACCCGACCACTTCGGGGATGAGCATCGACACGGGCTGGCCGAGCATCGCGGCTTCGGCCTCGATCCCGCCGACGCCCCAGCCGAGCACGCCGAGGCCATTGATCATCGTCGTGTGGCTGTCGGTGCCCACACAAGTATCGGGATAGGCAATCGTCGCGCCCGAGGGATCGACCGAGGTCCACACGGCCTGTGCGATGTTTTCCAGATTGACCTGATGACAGATGCCGGTGCCGGGGGGGACGGCCTTGAAATTGTCGAGGCTCTTCGACCCCCATTTCAGAAAATCATAGCGTTCGGCGTTGCGGTGATATTCGATTTCGACGTTCTGTTCGAACGCCTTGGGATGGCCGAATTCATCGACCATCACCGAGTGGTCGATGACGAGATGGACGGGGACCAGCGGATTGATCTTCGTCGTGTCGCCACCGAGTTTGGCAATCGCATCGCGCATCGCCGCCAGATCGACGACGCAGGGGACGCCGGTGAAATCCTGCAACAGGACGCGCGCGGGGCGATACTGGATTTCGGCGTCCGACGTGGGGTTCTTTTGCCAGTCGATCAGCGCCTGAATATCGGCGGTCGAGACGGTAAACCCGCCATCCTCGAAGCGGAGCAGGTTTTCGAGCAGCACCTTCATGCTGAACGGCAGCCGCGACACATCGCCCAGCTTCGCCGCGGCCTTTTCCAGACTGTAATAGGAAAATGTCTGACCCCCGGCGTCGAGCGTGCTGCGGGTGGCGAGTGTATCGTGGCCGACGGCGGTCATGGCGGTTTTCCCTGCTCGATGATGAATGAGTCGAGGAAGCCCTTAGCAAGCGGGGGCGGGGAGGCAAAGGAAAGGGGCGTGCGGTTCGTTTTAGACCCCTGCCGTCATTCGCGCGAAGCCGACTCGATACGACCTACGAAAACAGCTAAATTGCGTGCGTTAACTTCCCTCGCTTCACCGGGTTAAGCGTGTTTTTTCCTACAGGGTCAAAGAGCGGAGACGCAGCGCCTCGACATGCATATTATCGCGTGCAGTTCTTGTAGGACAGCAGTTTGTTCACGTTCTGGACCGAAATAGGACCGGTCGGTCGCATGTCGGCATCCGACGACTTTTCGGACTTTCGAAGGACAGAAGACCGGGTCTGCAAGCCGACGTCTGAATGTCTCCCCGGAACGGGGAGGTGCCTGCATGGCGGAGGGGCCGGCTCCTACGCGCCTAACCTTCGCAAGTTGAGAGCGACCCCTCCGTCACGCCGTCGGCGCGCCAACTCCCCGTTCCGGGGAGGGCTTTGGTGACCGATTACGACGACTTTTATGATGTTTGAGTCCGTAATCTGCTCACTCGAGAGCGGACCCGCCCCGCCGCGTCACCCCGTGCTTGACACGGGGCTTGGCTATTCTTGCTTTGCTGCGGCGTCGAACCACTGCGTCCACAGGTCGTGCCAGTCAGGATTGTCGGCTTCGATGAGCGCGAACTTCCATTCGCGCCGCCATTTCTTGACCAGCTTTTCGCGCCCTATCGCGGCACCGATCTCCGCATGATGCTCGACGTAGACGAGGCGAGTCTTGGCGAAGTCGGCGACGTGCTTCGAGCCTGCCCCTTCGCGGTGCTGGTAGACGCGGCGGATCGGATCGCTCGTGACGCCGACATACATGCCGCCGCGATAGCGGTTCGCCATGATGTAGACCCAGCCGCCTGTTGCCATTCATTCCACATGAACCGACGCGGTGCCGAAGAAAAGCCAAGCCCCGTGTCAGGCACGGGGTGACGAGCGAGGGGATGTCGCGCGACTCTAAAACGCGAATGAAGCCGGACAGTCAGATGTCCACCAAAGCCTCCCATCCCCCCTAATCATCCTCATCCTCATACCCCACCAGATCGAGCGCCCGTGCCTTGATCTGGTGGAGCGCGCACCAGTGGAGCAGCGCGTCTTCGCGGCCGTGGGTGACCCATACTTCCTTGGGGGCGATCTCGCGGATCGTTGCGGTCAGTTCGTCCCAGTCGGCATGGTCGGAGAGGACGAGGGGGAGTTCGACGCCGCGCTGCACCGCACGCTGGCGGACACGCATCCACCCTGATGCCATTGCGGTGATGGGGTCGGGCAGACGGCGCGACCAGCGGTCGCCGAGCGCCGACGGCGGCGCGACGACGATGGCCCCGCGCATCTCGTCTTTCGACGCGACCAGCGCGGGGCGTAACTCGCCCAGCTCGACGCCCCAGTCGGTGTAGAGGTCGCATAGCTTCTGCATCGCGCCGTGAATGTAGATCGGCGCGTCATGGCCCATGGCGCGCAGTTCGGCGATCACCCGCTGCGCCTTGCCCAGCGCATAGGCCCCGACGAGGACGCACCGCTCGGGTTCGGCGGCAAGCGCGTCGAGAATTTTGCGGAGTTCGCCCTGCGTGGCGGGGTGGCGGAATACCGGCAGGCCGAAGGTCGCCTCGGTAATGAAGATGTCGCACGGGGTGACCTGAAACGGCGCGCAGGTCGGGTCGGGGCGGCGCTTGTAGTCGCCCGACACGATGACGCGCTCCCCTGCGTATTCGAGCAGGATTTGCGCGGACCCGAGGACATGGCCCGCAGGCAGAAACGTCGCGCGCACACCGTTCAGCTCGACGTGCTCGCCATAGGGCACCGCAATGCCACCCGCCTGCTCGCCATAGCGCGCGGCCATGATCGCGAGTGTCTCGGGCGTCGCCCATACCGCGCTGTGCCCGCCGCGCGCGTGATCGGCATGGCCGTGGGTGACCAGCGCGCGGGGTGTGGGGCGCGACGGGTCGATCCACACATCGGCAGCGGGAATATGGATGCCGTGCGGATGCGGTTCGATCCAGGAGCCGAGACGTGCCATCATTCCTATATGTGCGTTGTGACTGCCGATTCCATCCTTGATGCTTGTAACCCTGAACTGGATTACCTGCGGTTGCCCTGCGGGTCAGAGTTCACCTCTCCGTCGGTGCAGACATTCGTGTGGAGGGGTGGATGCTGAAACGAGTTCAGCATGACGGCCCGGGAGCGGCGTTGCCCCAAGTCCTTACTGACTGGTTCGCCGCCAAGGGCTGGGCACCGCGTCGGCACCAGTTCGATATGCTGGCGGCGGCGCGTGTGAGGCGTCACGCGTTGCTGGTTGCGCCGACGGGGTCGGGGAAGACGTTGTCGGGGTTTTTGCCGACGCTGGTGGAGCTGGTGGAGCAATCCGCCTCCCTCCTTCCCGAGCGAAGTCGAGGGACTAGTTCGAGCGAAGTCGAGAACGATGCACCTGCGGCGGGAGCCTCGACTTCGCTCGGCAGTGCCCCTCGACTTCGCTCGGGGAAGAGTGGCCTCCACACCCTTTACATCTCGCCGCTCAAAGCCCTCGCTGTCGACATCCGCCGCAATCTGCTCGCGCCGATCGAGGAAATGGGCCTCGACATCACCGTCGAAACGCGCACCGGCGACACCCCGTCTGACCGCAAGAAGCGCCAGCGCGAGAAACCGCCGCATATCCTGCTGACGACGCCCGAATCCTTGAGCCTGTTGCTGAGTTACCCCGACTCGTTCCTCATGTTCCGCGACCTGAAAACAGTGGTGATCGACGAGGTCCATGCCTTTGCCACCGGCAAGCGCGGCGATTTGCTCAGCCTGTGCATGGCGCGACTGTCGGCGATCAATCCCACGTTACGCCGCGTCGCGCTGTCGGCAACGGTCGCCGATCCCGACATGTACCGTGCGTGGCTCGCGCCCAATGGCGACATTAATGCGGTGACTCTGGTGCGCGGCGAGGCGGGGGCCGAGCCGAAGATTTCGGTGCTGCTGCCGCAGGGGCGCGTGCCGTGGGCAGGGCATTCGGGCCGCTATGCCTCCCGCCAGGTGATGCAAGAGATCGAGGCGCATCAGACCACGCTGATCTTTTGCAACACGCGCGCGCTTGCGGAACTGATCTTTCAGGATTTGTGGAAGGCCAACGAGAAGCAGCTGCCTATCGGCATCCATCACGGCTCGCTCGACATCGAGGCGCGGCGGCGGGTGGAGGCGGCGATGGGCGACGGGCGGTTGCGCGCGCTGGTGTGCACGTCGAGCCTCGATCTGGGTGTCGATTGGGGCAGCGTCGATTGCGTGATCCAGATGGGTGCGCCCAAGGGCTCGTCGCGGCTGCTCCAGCGCATTGGCCGCGCCAACCACCGGCTCGACGAACCGTCCGAGGCGATGATCGTACCGGGCAACCGCTTCGAATATCTGGAGGCGCGTGCCGCACTCGATGCGGTCGAGGCGGGCGAACTCGACGCAGATGTTTTCCGCAGCGGGGCGCTCGATGTACTCGCCCAGCATCTGATGGCCTGCGCGTGCGCCGCACCGTTCGACGAGGGCGTGATGCTTGCCGAGGTGCAGGCGGCGCTGCCGTACAGCGCGCTGACGCCCGAATTGTTCGCCAGCGTCCTCGATTTCATTGCGACCGGGGGATACGCCTTGCGCGCCTACGACCGGTTCCGGCGTCTTGTCCGTGACGAGACCGGCATGTGGCGCATCACCCACCCGCGCGTGATGCAGCAGCACCGGATGAACGCGGGGATCATCGTCGAGGCAGCGATGCTGACGGTGCGGTTCAAGAACGGGCGCAAGCTGGGCCGCGTCGAAGAGGGGTTTGCCGCGAGCCTGTCGGTCAAGGACACGTTCTTTTTTTCAGGGATCAGTCTGGAGGTCGAGCGGATCGACACCGAGGACGTTATCGTCCGCGCGACCAGCCGCCCGGCGCGTATCCCGAGCTATGGCGGGGCGCGGATGCCGCTGTCGACGCGGCTGGCCGAACGGGTGCGGGGGTTGCTGTACGACTCCGGCGAATGGACCCGTTTCCCGCCCGATGTCCGCGAATGGCTGGAGATGCAGGCGCTGCGCTCGCGGCTGCCCGCGCCGGGGGATCTGCTGGTCGAGACGTTCCCGCGCGACGGCAAGCATTATATGGTCGCCTATCCGTTCGAGGGGTGGAACGCGCACCAGTCGCTGGGTATGCTGCTGACCAGCCGGATGGAGCGGCGCGGGCTAAAGCCGCTCGGGTTTGTGGCCAATGACTATGCGCTGGCGACCTATGCGCTGGAACCGGTCACCGACCCACGTCCGCTGTTTTCCGCAGACATCTTGCGCGATGA
>JANNCK010000370.1:0-3442 GCA_031386545.1 Sphingomonadales bacterium | reverse complement strand
GCGTGTCGAGTTCGTTCGGCGGTGGGGCCTCGGGGGTGGTGAGGGCGTTGGTGGGGTGGGGGGTGGTTGAGTGGTCCATCGCGCAGGGTGAAACAGATTGCGCGCATGTAGGACAGAGTTTTGTTTGTAGTTTGTTCTTTTTAATGGGGAGGTGTGGCGGAGGGGCATCCATCAGGGGGGGGTTGGCTAAACTGGCATCGCGACCCCGTACCGCGTGACAGTCTTGCCGCACTATCGCACCAACGATCGCACCGATCACCTGCTCATTTGTAGTTTTGCCGGCGCGTCACGAATTCGCGCACGCGTTTGCGCCACGCACGATAGCTGCCGGGTTTCAGATTTTTACGCATCAACACTTTGATCGCGTCGGCACTGAGTCCGGTTTGCGCCGTGATCGTCGCGAAACT
This sequence comes from Sphingomonadales bacterium, assembly GCA_031386545.1. Taxonomy (GTDB): domain Bacteria; phylum Pseudomonadota; class Alphaproteobacteria; order Sphingomonadales; family Sphingomonadaceae; genus Sphingomonas_O. The sequence continues at coordinate 3,035 of JANNCK010000370.1, read as the reverse complement.
GATATGGTCGCTAAGCGCCATTTCGATGATTTCGCTAATCGCCGCTTCGGAGAGCGGGTCAGCCAATGGACGTTGAAGGGGCGGGCGCATTTGGGAATTGTGCCTGTAGGATCGGGATAACGTAGGCGGCAACGAGCACGAACCAGACCGCGACAAGCGTGTGAAACAGATGCCATGCCAGTGCCGGTTGTGCGCTGCGAAAGGGCATACTCGCGAGAATGGCGATCAACAGTCCGGCAAAGCTGACGGCGCTGAGCAGAGCGCGGTCGGTGGCGGCGCGGTAGGCGAGGATCGCGCCCGCGCCTGTCAGTCCGATAAAGAGCAGCGCCGTCGTCGCTGGGGCGAAGACGGCTATGGCCATTGCAACACTGCCCAAGACCGGCGGCAGCCAGGACTGCCGTCTCAGCAATACCGCGACGAGACACGCAAGACCGAACAGCGCGGCTGGGCGTGATAGAAATGCGTGAAGATCGACAATGACTCCCGTCATCCCGACAGCGATGCGGATGGCCCCGACCAGCCCCGCAAGCGCGAAGGGTGCAAGGCCAATCGCAAACCATGTGCTGATCCGTCCCGCCCGAACAATGGCAAACCCGCCAGCCACGGCGACAAGCATTTCGCTCAGGGCAAAATGTGGTGGCAGCAGGGCGCTCATCGGCCATGCACGAAAATAGGCGTCACGATGACGACTGATAGCAAGCATTCACCCCGGCAGCGACGATCATTCGGCTGCTACGAGCGATTCATTATCGCGCGCCCATTTTTCTTTCATGGTGCGTGACGTCTCCCGCGAGCCGTCGGGCGTCCATCCCGGCGTGCCGAACACATACCAAAAGGCATCACGCAGCGACCGCGCCTTGATCACGTCCCGCCCCATGGCGACCCATTCGTGAAGCGCGATGCGAACAAGGTTGAAGGTGCCAAGATTGGACGTGATTCCGTATTGGCAAGGATCGCTGTCATCCTCTGCGGCAAATGTGCCGAACATCCGGTCCCAGATGATGAGGAAGCCGCCATGGTTGGAATCCAGATAGCGCGGGTTGGTGGCATGATGGACGCGGTGGTGCGATGCCGTGTTCAATACCCATTCAAACGGCCCGATTGTCTTGACCTGTTCGGTATGCACCCAAAGTTGATAAGCGGCTGTGATCCCTCTGAACAGGAACACCATTGCTGGCGGAAACCCGAGGAAAAACAGAGGCAAGCTAACCCATAACCCGATCCCGAATAAGTCTGTCCAAGACTGACGTAGCGCGGTCGATAAATTGAAATGCTGCGACGAATGGTGGGCAACATGGCTTGCCCACCATAATCGATGCTCGTGCGCGAGCCGGTGGCTGACATAATAGGTCAGGTCCGTCACGAAGAAGCAGATGATCAGCGCCTCCCACGTCCAGCCGATATTAAACAGGCGGAACTCGTAAGCGCCGAAAATGATGACCAAATGCACGCCAGCAAAGATCGCCCCCGCAATCAGGCTGCCAAAGCCCATCAGCATCGATGCCGCTGTATCGCGATACTCATAGGCACCGGGATTGCGCCGCCGGGTCATCAGCATTTCGGCGATAATCACGAATATGAAGACAAAAATGGCAATCCCAAGAATGTTAGTTTTAGCCCAGTCAGGGGTGTCGGGGATCATATCGTCCTCGGGTTCGAGTGCAGGCGTTCCAGCCAATGCGGAAAATGTTCAGCCGGTATTTCCAGTTTCAATGATGGAAATCCAGTGTCCTTGAACTGAAGCGATACGCCGCGCGCCTGTTCGTGTTTGGGGCGATAATCGGCGACCGATGCAATTTCATCATTTGCATACACCCGTGTAACAATCGCAGTTCCGACGATTTTACAGACCAGCAACCGACCATCATTCAGCAGTGCGATCGCGCTGGCCCGCTTGGCGTCAATGACGAACTCCCTTGCCCCGCCATAAGGATCGCTCAAGGCGATCAGCTCGGCATCGGCAGGCAGCGCCTGCATACCCCGAAAGCCCAGTGCATAGGACAGCCAGACCAGCATAGCGATGCTGGCGAGCGAACCCAGCGGGAGCCATAGAGACGCATTCATTGTTTCAAATTCATCGCTTCATACTCTTGCGTCAATCATGCTGCCGATCTCCCGCGCCCATGTAAAGCTCACGCCCGGTTTCCTTGAACACCTCGCTCATCGCCGCCATGCCAGCGTTTATTTCGTCTTCCCCTAGCGCAGGCGCTAGCGACCCGGCTTCCTCGGGAGACGACGACGCGGCAATGAACGCGGATGCCTCCTGATTTTGCTTGGCAGCAAATTCGCGGACTTCCTGGCTGATCTTCATCGAGCAGAATTTGGGGCCGCACATGCTGCAGAAATGTGCGGTTTTCGCGCCCTCCGCTGGCAGCGTCTGGTCGTGGTATTGCTCCGCCGTGTCAGGATCGAGCGACAGGTTGAACTGATCGCGCCAGCGGAATTCGAAGCGGGCGCGGGACAGGGCATCGTCACGCAGTTTTGCCGCTGGATGCCCTTTTGCCAGATCGGCGGCGTGGGCGGCGAGTTTGTAAGTGATGACGCCGACTTTCACATCGTCGCGGTCGGGCAGTCCAAGATGCTCCTTCGGCGTGACGTAACAGAGCATCGCGCAGCCGTACCAGCCGATCATCGCCGCGCCGATGCCGCTGGTGATATGGTCGTAGCCGGGTGCGATGTCGGTGGTGAGCGGCCCCAATGTGTAGAACGGTGCCTCGCCGCAGCTTTCGAGCTGCTTTTCCATGTTGACCTTGATCTTGTGCATCGGGACATGGCCCGGTCCTTCGATCATCACCTGCACGTCCTGCGCCCAGGCGCGCTTGGTGAGTTCGCCCAACGTATAGAGTTCGGCGAATTGCGCCTCATCATTGGCGTCGGCGATGCTACCGGGGCGGAGACCGTCGCCCAATGAATAGGCGACGTCGTACGCCTTCATGATCTCGGTGATCTCGTCGAAGCGTTCGTAGAGGAAGCTCTCCTTGTGGTGCGCGAGACACCATTTCGCCATGATGCTGCCGCCGCGCGACACGATACCG
>JANNCK010000357.1:0-3331 GCA_031386545.1 Sphingomonadales bacterium | reverse complement strand
GTCTTTCAGGAATGTCGCCACGCCGCCGTCGAAATCGCCGTCGCCATTGGCCTCGCCGCGCGGGCACAGGCGTTGGGCACCGGTTGCCTCGAACGCAGCGTCGATCTTTTTCGGGAAAGCCTGATAATTCGGCCACTGGCTGTTGCCGATGCCCAGCACGGCAAACTTCGTCTCGGGCCATTTGGCATCGGCAAACTGCCCTGCATCGATTGCGGCTTCGGCAGCCAGCGCGCTATCGGGCGCCCGACCGTTATAGGTCGCCGTCACTGCCACGATCACCCGGTCCTCGGGCAAGGTGTTCAGCGCCTCATCCATCGATATGCTGCGCGCCTCGAACCCGTCGGCACTCGCGCGTTCCACGATTTCCTCGGCAATGTCGCGCGCGGTCCCCAGCGAGGTGCCATAGATCACCGACAGCCGCTGCCCCGCACCCGCCGCTGAACCAATATCGGCGGTGCCGCTTTCGATGCGCACGGGTTCGGCCACGGTCAGCCGCTCGTTCGGCTTCCGCATCCGCACACGCATCCAGAAATCGTCAGGCTTGATCGACAGCGATTCCTTCAAGGTCATCCGATACCCACGCCGGTCGGAGATCGCGAATTTCTGGAGGACCATTGCCAGCGCGAGCTTGGCCTCGACCAGCGCGAACTGCCGTCCGATGCACGCCCGCGCGCCATTGCCGAACGGCTTGTACGCGTGCGGGTGATGTTCGCTCTCAGCTTCGGGCAGCCAGCGGTCGATGTCGAATTCTTCGGGGCTTTCCCACGCGCTCGGATGGCGCTGCAGGCCCGGCGCATAGATGTTGACCGGGCGGTCTTTACGCAGTCGCCATTTACCGCCGATCACTTGATCCTCATGCGGCCCGACCGAGAACGCGGGGGCGGTCGGCCACAGCCGCTGCGTTTCCTTAACAACCCGCTCGATGACTTTCAGATGCGCGAGGTGCTCATAGGCGGGGCGTGTGTCGCCCGGCAAAACGCGGTCGATTTCAGCATAGGCCTGCGCGAGTACCGCCGGGGCCTTCAGCAATTCCATGAAGGCGAAAGTGAGCAGCCCCGACGTCGTCTCATGGCCCGCAATCAGGAAGGTCAGCACCTGATAACGGATGTTGAGATCGTCGAGTCCCTCACCGGTCTCCGGATCGACAGCCGTCAGCATCAGGTTGAGCAGATCCTTCGCGTCGGTCGGATTCGCGCGCCGTTGCGCAATCACGTCATCGACCAGCTTGTTCATCGTCACAATGTCGGCGTTGAACTGCGCCGTCGATTTTTTGGCAAATTTCTGCTGGATCGGCAGCCGCGTGATGACATTCAGCGCCTCGCCCAGCGCCTCGCCCAGCGACAGCAGGAACGGGTCGAGTTCGTCATGATCGAAACTCTCGAACCGGTGCCCGAACCCGGCGATCGCGATGCTGTCGAGCGTCAGGCGCGTCATATCGTCAGCGACAAGAATGTCTTCGCCCGCGTGCGCGGTCCATTTACCGACCAGCTTGTCACAAACTTCAAGGATCAAATCATAATAACCACGCATCGACCGCTGGCTGAACGCAGGCAGCAAAATACGGTGCGCCTTGCCCCAGTTTGCTTCCTCGCTGAACGCAGTGAACAGGCCGTCGCCGGCAAATTTGCGGACAACACGCAGGCCCGGCCCCGGGATTTTGCGAAACCGCGTCTCGTCGCACAATTCGGCAACCAGATCGGGGTGGGTCACAAAAATGCCGACGCGACTGCCAAAGCGCAGTTTGAAAATGCCTGGGTCTTCGAAGTCTTTGGAAACATTTAGCAAATGGCCGATCAATCCGGCCTTGGGGATTTGGTGGAGGTTGCCAAGCAGGGGTAATGTCTGCGGTGCAGGGATGGTTTCGGCGACGACGTCGATTTGGCTCATTATGCTCTGGCCCCTCTCAAGGGGCACAGCATATCGCGCCACGTCGCTGGCGTCACCCGCCGTATTTAGCACGCGTCAGTTAGTTGGCCCCGACAATTTCGCGCAGAGCCGTCATCAGGCCGCGCGTTTCCGCTTCAGTGCCGATGGTCATTCGCAGGCCTTGGGGCAGCCCCTGTCCCGGTATCCAGCGAACAATATAGCCCCGCGCCATCAGTGCTTTGTACGCCGTCTCAGCCGTCATCGCGCCTTCGAACAGCACAAGCACGAAATTTGCCTTCGACGGCACCGCGCGCAAGCCGGCATTGCCGAGCTTGGTCACCTCGTCCGAAAACCATGTCCGCCATGTCGCGTTCTGGGTCCGGCTGGCTTCGATAAAAGCCGACGCGCCGAGTGCCGCAATGGCCGCCGCCTGTCCTGCTGTTGTCACGCAGAACGGAGCCCGGATGCGGTGCATCGCGTCAATGGCTTCGACCGAGCCATAGCCCCAGCCGATCCGTTCGGCCGCTAGGCCATGGATTTTGGAAAAGGTGCGCGTGATGATGACATTCGCCTTTGTCCGCGCGAGCTCGAGTCCGCCATCGTCCTCATGCGGCTCCAGATATTCGGCATAGGCCTGGTCCAGTACCAGCATCACATGCGCGGGGAGAGAAGCCTGCAGACGGGCAATCTCGGTGCCCGGCGCGTAGGTACCCGTCGGGTTGTTAGGGTTCGCCACAAAAACCAGCCGCGTGCGATCCGTAACAAGGCCCAAAATCGCATCAACATCGGTGCCATAGTCGTTGTCAGGTGCAACGACTGGCGTCGCACCGACCCGGCGAGTCGCAATGTCATAGACTGCAAAACCATAACGGACATAGATCACCTCATCGCCCGGCCCCGCATAGGCACCCGCGACAAGATGCAGAATTTCGTCGGAGCCGGTGCCGTAAATCACCCGCGCGGGATCAAGCTCATGGTGCGCGGCAATCGATTCGCGCAGATCATGTGCCCCCGCGTCGGGATAGCGGGCGAGATCACCCTTGTGCGCCGTAAAGGCGGCGGTCGCTTCGGGAGAAGTGCCGAGCGGGTTTTCGTTCGAGGACAGCTTGATTACCGGCATATCACCGTCAATCGAGGCGCGGCCGGGGACATAGGGGGCGATCGACATCACCCATGGTTTTGGTAGGGGAAAGGACATGGCGCGGCCCTACGCGGGTCAGGTCGCAGTGCACAAGATTATTACGCGACGGCGTCGAAACGACTCGGCAATTCTATCTGCATGGCACAAATGAAAAGGGGCCGGTCTTGCGACCGACCCCCTTCATTTCCAACCCTTGCGGGCCAGAGTGGCTTACATGCCGGCGCCAGCGCCATACATGATTTCCACGCGACGATTCTGCAGTTCGCGAACGCCATCGGCGGTCTGAACGCGCAGGTTGGTTTCGCCGAGCGCCTTGGTCGTGAT
>JANNCK010000351.1:0-10014 GCA_031386545.1 Sphingomonadales bacterium | reverse complement strand
GACTGCGCCGTTGCGGCTGGCCAGCCATGCCGGGCTGTGGCTCGCGGCAGGGTCGGTACTGCTCGTCATCTATATTTTTGCGTCGTGGATCGCCGGGCAGACCATCGCGGGCTGGACGTCGCTGATGCTCGTCGTCGTCGTGCTCGGCGCGATCCAGATGTTCGTGCTGGGCATGATCGGCGAGTATATCGGGCGATTGTACACTCAGGCGAAAAACCGCCCGCTGTACATCGTCCAAAACATCGCGGGCGGAAGTGTCAACAAGGCCACGCTGGGGATCGATGCGTCGGAAAAGTCACCAGAGTAAGCGGCTCAGCGATCTGTCGCGTTAGCCTCGGTCACATTCTGTGTTGACTGCGCCGCGTCAGCGTCGAGATCGGCGGCATGCTTCTTGAGAGCAGCAGGTAGCGATGGTGCGGCAGCATCCTTCGACCAAGGGTTCACCCGCACGCATTGACCACTGTTGTTGCCGCATTGGCGCACTTCACCGGTTTGCGTATCCACGACGACGATGATCTGGCTATCGTCTGCCAGTCGCGCTTTGCTTTCGTCCTTCGGCGCTATCTCGATACGCTGGTGCCAAAGCGGGTCAGCCGGAAACGTCCCAATACCGCTGTAGCGGCCCCGCGAAGCAGTCCCCTCGGCATCGACTGCCATCGATTTGTTGCAACCCGGGATGGTCAGCAGAAGAAGTGGCGAAAACCAGACCCATCTCGACATCCTGCCCTCCCGACATTGTGGCAGGAATGTGGCAGACGTTGCGATGCGCGTCAATCGCCCCCGTAAGTCCACTTCCGGTGCATCCAGAACGTCGCCAGCGGGGTTAGGATGATGTTCGGCACGATCGGCCACCACGTCGGGCCGTGCATATATTTGACCAGCAACCACACGAAAAAGCTGTTCATCGCAAAGCCGAACAGGTTCACTGCGATGAACCGCGTGCCCATTTGCGCGTGGTTTTCGCGCTCGCCGTGGCCGGCAAAGCTGATCCAGCCATGCGCGAAATAGCCCACAATGATGCCGATCACGAACGCAATGCCAATCGAGATGTTCGGGTCGATCCCGAACCATTCGACGCCGAGGTAATAAATCACCTGCCCGCCCGCCGTAATCAATCCGCCGACGATGGCGTAGCGCACAAGTTGCCAGAACGCGGCGCGGGCCGTCGCGTCGCGGGGAATCCAGCGGTCGAAAAACATCAGGCCCCGGCGCGCCCGCGCAGTTTAGCCTCGACACTGGCCTTGACCATGGCGACGGGCTTTACGAGGCTGGTCGGGATCAGGCGAACCATCGCGCGGCGCGCATTCCAGACGAAATCGCCGCCAATATCGAGCGCACGCCCCTCTTCGACACGCGACGCGAGGATCGAATCCGACAACCGGTTCTGGCCGGTGCGGCTGGCGTAGAGAAAGCTGTTGAAACGATACCAGCCCTTGACCTGTTTCTGGTCGGCGAGGCGCGGACGAAGCCAGTCGAACGCGTCATAGCCCTGCGCGGCGAACAATTGCCGCCAATACTCCGGCGGCTGTTCGTTGACGTGGTGTTCGCCGCCCTGATGCGGAACCGCCGCAGAAAACAGCACGATGTCGCCGTGACGGGTCAGGGTCTCGACAAAGGTTGCGGCTTTTGCGTGCGGAAGATGCTCGGCGACCTCAAGGCTTTGGACCAGATCATATTTGCGCCCGAGGTCAAGCGGTGTGGTCAGGTCGTGTGCGCGAAAATTTGCGGCCGGAATAACGAGCTGGTCGGGTTTCACATAATCGCCGTCGACTGCCAGCACCTCGCCGACCCCCGCCGCCATCCATTCCGATGCCCAGGCACCGTGCCCGGCCCCGACATCGAGCAGGCTGTCGATCTTGATCTCGGCCTGAAGCAGCGGCGCGACAGTGCGTGCCGACAAGCGGCTGCCGTCGTCGATATAGTCGTAGAAATCGGTATTGTAGACGTGGTCGCTCATGGTTCAGGCTCGCAGCGTGAATGTGTGACGTCAGCTATGCAGCGGCACCGGTAAAGATTATGCGGCGCTTCGTCGAGAATTAAGGGTCGCGGACGCAAATGAGCGAAATGGACAGCCAGACAACCGCAGCCGAGGCAAAGATTGCCGCGTTTCTCGACCGGCACTGGCGCGCGCTGATTGCGCTGATCTGGCTCGTAACCGCGGCGGCACTCGTCAAATATCGCTGGGGGATGATCCAGTGGTTCTCGCTACCCGACACCGACGACAATATGCGAATGTCACAGGTCCGCGCGTTGCTGAACGGGCAGGACTGGTATGATTTGCGCCAGTATAAGCTGAACCCACCCGAGGGGTTCAACATGCACTGGAGTCGCCTGGTCGATTTGCCGATTGTGGCGCTCGATATGGGCGCACGCCTGTTTGTCGATGGTGCAACGGCGGAGCGGTTTGCGGCGGCAGTTGCACCGATGTTGCCGCTGGGGTTGACGCTGTTTGCATTGGCGCTGGCAGCACGACGCCTGATCGCGCCCAATGCGGGCCTGATTGCGGCGGGTTTTACCGTCACCTGTTGTATGGCCGCGCTGTCGATGTTCATGCCGATGCGGATCGATCATCACAATTGGCAGCTGACGTTTTTGGTGCTGGGCATTGCCGGGATTGCCGATTCACAGGCACGGCGCGGCGGGATTGTCATGGGATTGGCGAGCGCGGCCTCGCTGACCATTGGCCTCGAACTGCTGCCTTTCCTCGTTATCATCGGCGCGGCAACGGTGCTGCGCTGGGTGTGGCAGCCCGAGGATCGTGACCGGCTGTCGGCTTATGGCCTTTCGCTCGCGGTCGGTTGTGCGGTCGGCTATCTCGGGTTTGCCTCCTATGCCAATGCCGCGCCGCGATGCGACGTGTTGTCACCGGTGTGGCTGGGCGCGATGGTGGCTGCGGGATGGCTGGCATGGCTGTTGCCGCAGATGCCACGCGGCGACTGGCGATTGCGGCTCGGAGCGGCGGCAGTGGGCGGCGTTGTGCTGGCGGCGGGGTTCGCTCTGCTCGCCCCGCAATGTCTGGGTCGGCCCGAGCAGGTTTCACCCGAGCTGTACAATTCGTGGCTGAAAAACATCAACGAATTCAAGCCGCTCTATACCAAGGGCTGGCAAGTCGTTGTCGGCACGCTGGCATTGCCGCTGGCCGGGGTGATCGGTGCAATCATTGCGACTTTGCGCGCGCGCGGCACCGCGAGGTTCGCCGTGTGGGCGCCGATTGCCCTCATCAGCCTGACCTCGATGCTGTTGCTGTTGTGGCAGACGCGCATGGGCGCAGCAGCACAGCTGACCGCGGTACCGGGCGCTACCGCACTGACGTGGATCGCGGTTCCTGCGCTGCGCCGGAGCACATCGGTGCTGACGCGCACCATCGGGGTGGTAGCCGTGTTCCTGCTGATTTCGGGGCTTGGCGTCCAGTTTGTGCTCGGGAAGATACCAGGGTCAAAGCCCACCGTGCGGAGCAAGGCCATCGATCGCGCCAATGGCCGCTGCCCGACCCTGCCCGCAATGGCCCCGATTGCGGCGATTCCGGCGACCACGATTTTCACCTTCGTCGATTTGGGTCCGCGCCTCATTACTGTGACACCGCACAAGGCGATCGCGGGGCCATACCACCGCAACGGTGATGCGATTCTCGATGTTCATCGCACCTTCGACGGGACGCCGGCGAATGCCCGTGCGACGATCAAGCGCCACGGCGCGACGCTGTTGATGACCTGTCCGAACATGAGCGAGTCGACGGTTTATCGCGCCCGGTCGCCCAAGGGGTTTTACGCGCAGCTGGCGACCGGTGCAAAATTCGACTGGCTGGAGCGGGTGCCGCTGCCCAAGGATTCGCCATTGATGCTGTGGCGGGTGAAGTAGCGCCTAGAGAAAGCTCGCCTTCAGCCCGTCGATAACGAATTGTGCAGCGAGCGCGGCAAGGATGACACCTAGCACGCGGGTAATCATGGCCTCCAGCCGATAGCCGAGCAGCTTCATCAGCGGTCCCGCGAGCAATAGCGAAACCATTGTCACCAGCAACGTCGTGGCGAGCGCCGCCAACACGACGCCGCGCTCCCCCCAGCCGTCGGCACGCGAAGTCAGCAGCATCGCCGACGCAATCGACCCCGGCCCCGCAATCATCGGGATGCCCATCGGGAAGATCGAGATGTCGTCGTGTTCCTGCGCCATCACATCCTGCGCGCGGTTTTCGCGGCGCTCGGTACGCTTTTCGAACACCATGTCGAGCGCGATGAGGAACAACATGATCCCGCCCGCAATCCGGAACGCATCAAGGCTGACGTGAAGCGCGCCCAGAAACGCTTTTCCCCCCAGCGCAAAGGCGAACAGGATAAGCGAAGCAACCATTGTCGAGCGCAGCGCCATCGCGCGACGATGGGCAACGGGTGTGCCGTTGGTCAGACTCGCAAAGATCGGGGCGCACCCCGGCGGGTCGATCACGACAAAGAACGTCACGAGCGCGGAGATGAAGAGTTCGATCATTTGAGCCCAATCGTTTCATAAACGACGAGTTTCCACCCGTCCTTACCGCGCCATTGCCAGACCCGCAGATCATGCGCGCCCGCCGCGCCGCCGAGCAGTGCGCGCGAAGCCCAGGCCAGCGTCCAGTCATCCGAATGGCCCGAAGCAATCGCCGCACCGAAGGTTGTTTTCGGGAGGGCCGCCGCACCGCGTGCGGGCATCACCTCCTCGTTCTGGACCAGCACATCGACAGCGGCATTAGCCGCGAACGCTGCTGCACCATCAACGCCCGCTCGCGCGGCGACATTCGCCGCCAGCCTATCATAGTCCGCTTCGCGCGCCGCCACATCAACGGTCGTGGTTCCTGTGCAAACTGGCGCAATGGCGGTCGGACTATTGCCGGCAGCGACGAATTTCGGCGTCGGGCGGCCATGGTCGAGTACCCAGCGATAGCCGCTCGCCGTCCGTCGCCAGATCGTTGAAAAAGTCCCCTGCCCGCCCGACGCCGCACGAACCCATGGTCCGGTCGACAGGCCAAGCGACCCATCACATGAATGCGCGATAGTGCCCGGCCACCACATGACCGGCACGACCGGTTCGGCTGCGCCGACCAATGCCTTTGCCACCGGCTTTGCATCGGGCACAAACATGATCGCATCGGGAGCCGCCGTCAGGCGAAATGCCTTCCACTGCCCCTCGACCTGCGCGCGGCGTGCAAAAGCGCGCTCGGCAGCGGCAATGCCGACAACCGGCGCGACGGAGACCGGCTTTACAGGCTTTGCGACCGGCACAGGCTTCGCCGCGACCATGACCGGGCCAGCGACGAGCAGGGCAAGCACGATCATCAGGCAGCATCTTTCATCTGGCGACGTTCAGCCGAAGTCAGCGTGTTCTGAAGCAGGCACGCAATTGTCATCGGCCCGACGCCGCCGGGGACGGGCGTAATCGCACCGGCATGGGCGGCGACCTCGTCGAACGCTACATCGCCGACCAGCTTGCCACCAAGTTCTTTGGCAACCCGGTTGATACCAACGTCGATCACTGTCGCGCCCGGTTTGACCCAGTCGCCGCGAATCATCTCCGCGCGGCCAACTGCAGCGACCAGAATGTCGGCGCGGCGGCACAGCGCGGGCAAATCGCGCGAGCGGGAATGCGCGACGGTCACCGTGGCGTTCGCCCCGAGCAGCAACTGCGCCATGGGTTTGCCGACAATGTTGGAGCGCCCGATAACAACTGCCTCCAGTCCCGACAGATCGCCAAGCGTATCCTGCAACAGCATGAGGCAGCCAAGCGGCGTGCAGGGCACGAAGCCGGGCAAGCCGCTCGCCAACCGCCCGGCATTGACCGGGTGAAAGCCATCAACATCCTTGTCAGGGTCAATGGCCGCGATGATGGCATCGGCGTTAATCTGGGCTGGCAAGGGCAGCTGGACGAGGATGCCGTCGATCGCCGGATCGGCATTGAGCTGGTGCACGACCGCAAGTAGTGCCGCTTGTGTCGTATCGGCGGGCAGACGGTGTTCGAAACTCGCCATGCCGACTTCGCGGCAAGCCTTGCCCTTCGACCGGACATAGACAGCACTTGCGGGTTCTTCGCCGACCAGCACAACCGCGAGTCCGGGTGTGCGGGACAGCTCGGTTACACCCGCGGCTACCCGGGCGCGCAAGGCGGCGGCGTGCGCCTTTCCATCGATCAGGGCTGCGCTCATACCGGCGCGTAGGAAATCTGGTTGCGCAGCGCGATGTCGAGAATCTGGATGCCAACCAGTATAATAATCGGCGATAGGTCGAGCGCCCCGAAATCAGGCATCACCTTGCGGATCGGGCGGTAGATCGGATCGGTAATCCGGTCGAGCGTCGTCCACACCTGCCGCACGAAATCATTGTGGGTATTGATGACATTAAACGCGATCAGCCACGACATCACTGCCTGGATGACAATGATCCACCAAACGAGGGTGAGCAGGTAGAGCGCAATCTGGATGACAGTATTCATGGGGCGAGGGTTCCGAACGTCACGACGACGTGACCCCAGATAGCGGGGTGCGCCCTATTTGTGAACCAGCGTCCCGGCCCCGCGCGCGGTGAATATTTCGACGAGCATGACGTGCGGCACCCGACCATCGAGAATGACCGCCGCATCAACGCCGCCCTCAACCGCGGTCACACAAGTTTCAAGCTTGGGAATCATCCCGCCGGTGACGGTACCATCACGGCGCAAGGCCTCGATTTTCGCAGGATCCAGCTCGGTCAGCAGCTCGCCCGATTTGTCGAGCACGCCCGCGACATCGGTCAGCAGGAACAGCCGCGACGCGCCCAGTGCCGCCGCAATTGCGCCAGCCATTGTGTCGGCGTTGATGTTGTAGGTCTGGCCGCTGGCGTCGGGAGCAATCGGGGCAATCACGGGAATAACACCCGCTGCCGACAGCGTATCGATAATCGTGCGATCAACCTTTACAGGTTCGCCGACAAAACCCAGATCGACATTGCGTTCGATACCGCGATTTGGATCGGCGGGACGCGAGACTTTTTCGGCAATTACCAGCCCGGCGTCCTTTCCCGACAAGCCGACCGCGCGGCCGTCCTCTGCCGCGATCCAGCCGACAATCTGTTTGTTGATCGCACCCAGCACCATTTCGGCGACGTCGGCGGTCTCCTTGTCGGTGACGCGCAAGCCACCGATAAATTCGGACTGGACGCCAAGTTTTTTGAGCATTGCGCCGATCTGCGGCCCGCCACCGTGGACGACGACCGGGTTAATCCCGACGGCCTTCAACAGCACAATATCCTCGGCGAAATCCTCGGCCGCCGCCGGATCGCCCATCGCATGGCCGCCGTATTTCACAACGAACGTCTGGCCCGCGTAACGCTGCAGATAAGGGAGTGCCTCGACGAGCGTTTCGGCCTTGGTCAGCAGGCTGCTGTCGGGCCAGAAATTGTTAGGAGTCGGGCGGCTCACCGGGCGGCATCCAGTTTGCGACCGATACGCACGACAAGCGCGATCACCAGCGGCACGACCACTGCCGAGAGCACGATCTTGGCCAGCATCTGGCCCATCATCAGATCGGCGATGGGACGTACGCCGTAAAACGACACGGTAATAAAGATCAGCGTATCGACGATCTGCGACAGGATCGCCGCAACGATTCCACGCGCTTCGGCGAACCGCGCATTGGCATCGGCGAGCCGCGCGAAAATCCAGACATTGAGCGATACCGAGACGCCATAAGCCAGCACGCCCGCTGCCATCATCCGTCCGCTTTGCCCGACAATGATCGGAAATGCATCCTTGGCGGGTGGGTACATGCCGGGGTCGGTCGGCAGCTGCAGCACGAAGTAAGAAAGCGCAATGGCGACGAGCAGCGGCACAAAGCCATAGGCAACGAGGCGGTTGGCAATTTCTTTGCCGTGCAACTGTGCGATCGCGCTCGACACGGCGATCAGCGTCAAAAACGGGAAAATCCCCGCCTCTACCGCGAGCGGCCCCAGCGCAACCTGCTTGGCCCCCAGAAATCCGCCGAGCGGGACCATCCCGCCATAGAAAATCGCGAAGACGAACAGCGAGCGGGGGATAGCCGTGTTGGTTTTGTCCATTGCGCGGTTGCTACTTGCTTTTGCCTGCAACGCAACAGCATCGTGTGTCCAAAGAACCTAGGGGGTCATGTGGACAGAATTCTGATCGGCATTGCGGGCATCGTCATCATTCTCGCAATTGCAGTGCTGTTGTCGTCGAATCGACGGGCAATCCGGCTGCGGGTCGTGGGTGCCGCCTTCGCCTTGCAAGCGACATTGGCAGTGCTGGTGCTGTATATACCTGCCGGCAAAGCGATGATCGAGGGACTGGCGACAGGGGTCAGCGCCTTGCTCGGCTATGCCAATGCCGGGACGCGTCTGATCTTTGGCAATCTCGCAACCGACCCTAATTTCGGCAATGCGTTCGCGTTCTCGGCGCTGCCGGTTATCGTGTTCTTCGCGTCGCTGGTTGCTGTCCTCTATCACCTCGGCATCATGCAGTTCGTCATCCGCTGGGTCGGCGGCGGCATCGAGAAATTGATCGGCGTGTCGAAAGTCGAGGCACTGTGCGCCGCCGCCAACATCTTTGTCGGGCAAAGCGAATCGCCGCTGGTCATTCGCCCCTATCTGGCGAGCCTAGCCCCGTCACAGCTGTTTTCGGTGATGACGGTTGGCATGGCGGGTGTCGCGGGAACCATCCTTGCCGCATACGCCGCGCTGCTTGGCCCGGCCTCTTTGCCCTATTTGCTTGCTGCCTCGTTCATGGCAGCCCCCGGCGGGCTGTTGATGGCCAAGATCATCATGCCCGACGAACCGCTGGTCGCGGGTGCCCCCAGCGAAGCCGAGCACGGCCTTGCGGTTTCGCCGGTCGATCCCGAGGAAGAACCCGCTAACCTCATCATGGCAGCGGCGATGGGGGCGCAGACGGGCGTGAAGATCGCTGTTGCGGTCGCCGCAATGGTGCTCGCTTTTGTGGCACTGGTTGCGCTCGCCAATGGCTTGCTCGGCGCGGTCGGCAGCTGGTTCGGCTATCCGGACCTTAGCTTTCAGATGATTCTCGGGACGATTCTGGCACCGCTGATGTACCTGTTCAACATTCCCGCACACGAGACAGCGGCGGCGGGCGGATTGCTGGGCACCAAGATCGTGCTCAACGAATTCGTCGCGTTCATTGACCTCGGCCAGATGAAAGACCTGTCCGCGCGCACCGTCGCGGTCGTCACCTTTGCCCTGTGCGGTTTCGCCAATTTCTCGTCGATCGCGATCCAGATGGCCTCGACCGGCAGCCTTGCCCCCAACCAGCGCCCGATGATTGCGAAATTGGGCCTAAAGGCACTGGCGGCGGGCAGTCTGGCGAATCTGATGTCGGCGGCGCTCGCGGGGTTACTCATCCCGGCTTAGGCAACGGCCTTTTTCCGCCCGAACCAGCCTGATTTCGGCGACCCCGATTTCAGCACGCCGGTGCGGAACCGCCGCGCGGCGAAACGGACGATCAGGACGACCCATATCGCCTGCCACACCAGCGCGAGCAGGTGCGGCCAGAGCACCGCCTCCTGCGCCGCGCGCGCGATCATGGTCAGCGGCGAGGTGAGCGGAAAAACGGCGGCAAGCAGGCCCATCGACGTGTCGAGGTCGTTCACCACTGCCGACCCGGCGGCAAAGATCGCAATCTGCGCCATAGTAATCGGCATGGACAGCGTCTGCACATCGCGCACGGTTGCCGCCTGCGACCCGATGCCAAGGAACAGTCCGCCGAGAATCATGTAGTTCATGATGTAATAAGCCCCGCCCAGCGCGACGAAGAGCGGCCAGCCAATGCCCGGCTGCGGGATCGTCCCGCCCTGAAACGCCGCAATCGTGCCACCGGCAAGCAGCACGCCCCAGACGGCAATTCCCGTCAGCGAGACCCCGAGCATGGCGACCAGCTTACCCAGGAAAATCGCATCGACCGGCACGGCTGCCGCCAGCACTTCGATCACTTTGTTCGATTTTTCCTCGACGAGGTTCCTGTATGTGCACAGCGCGCCGAGCATCGCCAGCCTGT